>NZ_JBSGUP010000331.1:0-8880 GCF_053607985.1 Streptomyces sp. NPDC055078 | reverse complement strand
GCTGGGCCTCGGCCCCCACCACGGTCCAGCGGCCGGGTCCCGCGGGTCGCAGACGCGGCCGGTCGGAGTCGTCCCAGGCCGCGTCCAGGACCGCCGACGCGCGGGTGAGCGCGTCCGGCGGCGGGGACCACTCCTCGCCGAGCACCGCGAGTGCGGCGGCGCCGCCCGCGCGCCAGGCCCGTACGGCCAGTTCCAGCTCGGCGGGCCGGCGTCCCGTCCCCGCGGCGAGACGGCCCGGGATCACGGATCCCGGCGCGGCGGCGGCCAGCCGTACCGCGTCCTGGTCCGGTGTCGGAACGCTCTCCGGCAGGAGCCGTTCGGGTCCCGGCGCGAGGGCCTCGGCGAGCATCCGGTGTGCGCGGGCGGCGGCATCGGCGGCCAGGAACTCCAGCGCGTCCGTGTCGATGCCCTGCCCTGCCCCGGTCTCGGTGTCCAGGGCGGGCGGCTGCCCCGGCTCGTCGGGAACCGGCGGGAGAGGGGGCAGCGGCGGCAGGATGTCCTGTGCCGCGAACGCCTCGTCGGCCCGCACGCCCTCCGCGCGCGGCTCCGGACCCGGCCCGGCGTTGAGCCGTCCGGACGCCCGCGCCGCACTGCGCACCTGCAACTCGTCGAGCAGTCCGCGCTCACTCCGCCCCCGCATCAGCAGCAGGACGAACGGGTCCTGGTCCAGCAGGCGCGCGACCTGGTAGCACAGAGCGGCCGTGTGCGGGCACAGATCCCACATCCCGCAGCCGCACTCCGGCTCCAGGTCGCCGATCCCCGGCAGGAGTTCGACCCCGGCCGTCGCCGCGTCCTCGACCAGCTGATGCGGCATCTCCCGGTCCAGCAGCGCCGCGATATGGCCCGCGCTGTCGACCGCCATGTCGAGAAAGCGGTCCCACGCGGCGTCGGTCAGCTCCGTCAGCAGCACGTCGCAGCGCTGCCCGGTGCCGTCCCGGTCCCGTACGACGGCGGTGATCCGGCCGGGACGCACCGAGACCGCTCCCACCGCGCCCGCGCGGGCCTGCCGACGGCCCTTCTTCAGCTGCTGGGAGTCGAGCGCCGTGTCCTCCAGGGCCTTGACCCAGGTCTGGCCCCACCAGGTCCCCGCGAAGCCGCGTCCGCTCGCGGGCGGGAGCGCGGCGAAGGTCCGTACGACCTCACCGGTCGTACCGGTCCCGCCGTTCTCACCGAACTCCCCGGCGTCACCGCCGTGGTCGCTGTCGTACGCGTCCGGCCGGGAGCCGCCGTCCGTGCCGTAACCGTCGTTCATCGCGCTCCACCCGCTCGCAGTTCCACCAGATCCGCCAGCTCGGCGTCGGTCAGTTCGGTCAGCGCGGCCTCACCGGCGCCCAGGACCGAGTCCGCCAGCTCCCGCTTGCGCGCCAGCATCCCGGCGATCCGGTCCTCGATGGTCCCCTCGGCGATCAGCCGGTGGACCTGCACGGGCCGGTTCTGCCCGATGCGGTACGCCCGGTCGGTCGCCTGTGCCTCGACGGCCGGATTCCACCAGCGGTCGTAGTGCACGACGTGCTCGGCGCGGGTGAGGTTCAGCCCGGTGCCCGCGGCCTTGAGGGACAGCAGGAAGACCGGGATCCCGCCGGCCTGGAACCGGCCCACCATCGCTTCCCGCTCGGCGACCGGCGTACCGCCGTGGAGGAACTGCGTCCGAACGCCCCGCGCCGCCAGATGCTGTTCCAGCAGCCGTGCCATCTGTACGTACTGGGTGAAGACCAGCACTCCCGCGCCCTCGGCGAGGATCGTGTCGAGGAGTTCGTCGAGCAGTTCCAGTTTGCCCGAGCGGTCCGCGATCGTCGGCCGCTCCTCCTTGAGGTACTGCGCCGGATGGTTGCAGATCTGCTTGAGGGCGGTGAGGAGCTTCACCACCAGACCGCGCCGTTCCATGCCGTCCGCCTCGGCGATCGCGGCCATGGTCTCGCGTACGACCGCCTCGTACAGACCGGCCTGTTCGGCGGTGAGCGACACGGCACGGTCGGTCTCGGTCTTCGGCGGCAACTCGGGTGCGATCCCCGGATCGGACTTGCGGCGGCGCAGCAGGAACGGCCGTACGAGCGCGGCGAGCCGCTGCGCCGCTGCCGGGTCGCCGCCCTCGGCCGACCGCGCGTAGCGGGTCCGGAAGGTGCCCAGGCGGCCGAGCAGCCCCGGTGTGGTCCAGTCGAGGATCGCCCACAGTTCGGAGAGGTTGTTCTCCACCGGGGTGCCGCTGAGCGCGACGCGCGCCTGCGCGCCGATGGTGCGCAGCTGACGGGCGGTCGCGGAGTAGGGGTTCTTCACATGCTGGGCCTCGTCGGCGACGACCAGGCCCCATGCGGTGCGGCCGAGCCGTTCCGCGTCCAGGCGCATCGTCCCGTAGGTGGTGAGCACGAACTCGCCGTCGGCGAGATCGTCGAGCCCTCGCGACGCGCCGTGGAAGCGCCGTACGGCGGTACCGGGCGCGAACCGTTCGATCTCGCGCTGCCAGTTGCCCATGAGCGAGGTCGGACAGACCACCAGGGTCGGCCCGGCGGCCGATTCCTCGGTCTGCCGGTGCAGATGGAGTGCGATGAGCGTGATGGTCTTCCCGAGACCCATGTCGTCGGCGAGACAGCCGCCGAGACCGAGGGAGGTCATCCGGTTGAGCCAGTTCAGTCCCCGGAGCTGGTAGTCGCGCAGGGTCGCGTCGAGCGCGGCGGGCGGGCCGATGTCGGGGGTCCCGCCCTCAGGGTCCGCGAGCCGGTCCCGCAGCCGCGCCACCCAGCCCGACGCCTCGACCTCCACCCGGCGGCCGTCGACCTCGGCCGAACCGGTCAGTACGGCGCCGAGCGCGTCGACCGGGGACAGCGTGCTGCCCTGGCTCCCGGCGGCGCGGCGGGCCTCCGCCGGGTCGATGAGCACCCACTGGTCGCGCAGCCGTACCAGCGGCCGGTTCGCTTCGGCGAGCCGGTTCAGTTCCTCCCGGGTCAGCTGCCGATCGCCCAGCGCGAACCGCCAGTCGAAGGAGAGCAGCGCGTCCGCCGAAAGGAACGACGGCAGCCCGGACTCACCCGTCTCGGTCCGGTCGTTCGCGGGTGGTCCGATCACGGCGCGCGCGGTGAGGCGGTGCGCCAGCTCCTTCGGCCAGTGGACCTGGACACCGCTGGTCGCCAGCGCCCGCGCGGCGTCGCCGAGCAGTTCGGTGACCTCCTCGTCGGCGAGGTCGAGCGCGTCGGGCACGGCGGCGTGCAGCAGCGGGGTGAGCGGCGGCCAGGCCCGCGCGGCACGCCGCAGCGCGAGCAGTCCGTCCATTCGGGCGCGCGGTCCGAACACCTCCCCGGGCAGCTCCCCGCCCGCCCAGACGTCGGCGGCGTCCGCGACGACGGCCGGGTCGCTGACGCTGTGCATCTGGAGTACGGCGCGGAAAGCCGGTTCCGGTCGCCCCTCCTCCCCGGTCGGCCGCTCACCCGTCAGATCTTGGTCCGTCAGCCCCCGGTCCTGGGCCGTGTTCCCGTGCTCGCCGGTGAGTTCGACGCGCAGGGACAGCCGTACGCCGGCGTCGTGCCCGGCGGCGATGTCCGCGGCCCAGGCCCGCAGCCCGGGCAGCCGCTGCGGCTCCCGCGCGGCGAACGCCTCGCCACCCGCGGCGAGCGGTGCGGCCGGGGTGCGCGGCATCCCGTCCGCCACGGCATCGAGGAACGACCGCAGCAGCCGCTCCGGTTCGGGCAGCAGGACCGGGCGGTCCGCGGTTCCGGGAGGTACGGGACCGGCGGTCGTGCCCGTCGTCACGGGACCGGTGGTCGTGCCCGTCGTCACGGGACCGGTGGTCGTGCCCGTCGTCACGGGACCGGTGGTCGTACGGGGCGATACGGGACCGGTGGTGGTGGCGGGCGGCACGGGACCGTCCGCCGTGTGCAGCGGTACGGCGTGGGCGGTCGGCGGCATGGCGGCCGCGAGGTTGCGGATCCGCTCCAGATCCCCCGGGGCCAGCGGCCCGACCCGCCACGCGTCGTGATCGGTGGCGGTCAACCCGGGCAACAGCAGCCCCCGGGCCACGAGGTGCAGTGCGAGGACGGACGCGGCGCCCCAGAAGGCGGTGGCGGGCGACGCGCCCGCATCGGTCCGTGCCCTGGTCAGCACGGGCAGCGCGGCCGCCACGGGCAACAGCAGCGCGGACACCGTACGGGGGCGGGCGTCGTTCCCGGCCACGGTCAGCGACTCGACCGCGTCGGGAGCGAGGCCGGGCACGCCGCCGTACGGTCGCTGTCGCCGGAGGTCGCCGCCGTCGGGATCCCAGAACGCGATCCGTCCGGTACGGGCGGGATCGCCGGGCAGGAACACCGCGTGGCACCGGGCGAGCGCGGAGACGGACTCGGGGGCAGGGCGGGGGACATCCTCCGGACGGTGGTCCATAGGGGCGGGAGGACCGTCGGAGGGGGAGGAACCGGGGTCGGATTCGAGCGGGGCACGGGCGTCGGGGGCAGCGGAGGCGGGGCCGGAACCGGCGGTCGGGAAGGGCGTTGCCGCGGAGGGGCTGTGCACAGCGATGACGCATTCCTCAAGTTTGACTAGTGCGGGGCGGGAGTCGCCGAGGATACTCCACGCGGGAGCCGGATGTGGCCCATGACCCTGTGACCCGTGTCACCCGCATTCTGTGGCACCCTGAGGGTGTAGCCAGCACCACCCCAGGGCGCGGGCTTGCCCCCTTGGGGTCCGGGTGGTGGCGCCATGGTCGCCGAAGGGCACCTTTCCCTACGTTTTCTCAGGTCAGCGCAGTCGCGCCTGCCCGCGCACCACAGACCGGAGACTGTATGCCCCAGGCCACCGTTCCTCTCGCGACCCCTCGTGGGGAACCCTCCGTCCCTTCCGCGATACCGGGATCCGCGTCATCGGCCGGGGGCTCCGGGGAACGTGGTCCCGGCCCCGGACCCGGTCCGGAAGAAGGACCCGGGAAGCATGGACCCGGTCCGGTGGGAGGCCCCGGTCCGGAAGCAGGCCCCGGACCGGTGGGAGGCCCCGGGCCCAAGCGGAACTCCGGGAGTGAGTTCTCCCCCCTCCTGCGCATCGTCAAGGAGCAGGGGCTGCTGGAGCGCCGCACGGGCTGGTACCTGCGCGCCATCGCCGTCAACCTGCTCGGTCTCGCCGCCGTGGTCACCGGCATGGTCCTCCTCGGCGGCTCCTGGTGGGTGCTCGTGCTCGCCCCGCCGCTGGCGCTGCTCTCGGCCCGTACGGGATTCTTCGCCCATGACGCCGGGCACTCGCAGATCAGCGGCGACCGCCGCAGGAACCGGACCATCCAGCTCATCCACGCGAATCTGTTCCTCGGGATGAGCCAGGAGTGGTGGAACGACAAGCACAATCGCCACCACGCCAACCCGAACCACATCGAGAAGGACCCGGACGTCGCCGCCGACATCCTCGTCTTCACCCAGAAGCAGGCCGTGGGCCGCGCCGGGTTCCGTGGCTGGCTCACCCGCCACCAGGCGTGGGTGTTCTTCCCGCTGACCACCCTCGAAGGCATCTGGCTGAAGATCTCCGGCTTCCGGGCCGTGTTCTCCTCGTCGTCCGCCGTGTCCCGCCAGTCCGGCCCGGCGCGCGCCGTCGAGGGCCTGCTGCTGGTCGGGCATGTGGCCGGATATGTCACGCTGCTGCTGACAGCCATGCCGATCGGCCAGGCCGTCGTCTTCGCCCTGATCCACCAGCTGCTCCTCGGGCTCCATCTGGGTCTGGCCTTCGCCCCGAACCACAAGGGCATGGAGATGCCCGACGAGGAGACCGAGCGGAACTGGGGGCATCTGCGCCGACAGGTGCTGACCTCGCGCAATGTCCGCGGAAGTCTGGTCACGGACTGGTTCCTCGGCGGCCTGAACTACCAGATCGAACACCATCTCTTCCCGAGCATGCCGCGGCCCCACCTCCGGCTCGCCCAGCCGCTGGTGCGTGCGCACTGCCGCTCGCTCGGCATCCCGTACACCGAGACGGGATTCATCGAGTCCTACCGGCAGGCGCTGGTCCATATGCACGAGGTCGGCGAGCCGCTGCGGGCCGAGGGGACGCAGGGTACGGAGCCCTGGGCCGGCAGGGAGGCCGCGCCGGGGCTGGGAACGGGCGCAGGAGCGGGAACGGTCGCGGGAGCGGGACCGGGAGCGGAGACGGGAACGGGCGCAGGAGCGGGGGGAACCGCGGGCGGGCAATCCGGCGGGCAGGGCGCATAGTGGAACTGTGATGCGAGCCCACACGTTCCATCAGCAGGAACGGCCAAGGCCGCGCAAGGAGGCGTCGAAATGTCGACACGTACAAAGGTTGTCATCGGGGGCGTGGCGGTCGGCCTGCTTCTGATACCGCTGATCGGATTCTGGTGGTCCCTGCTGGTCGTCCTCGGAGTGCCCACCGCGGCGTATCTGATGCTCGACCCCAGCCAGCGCCGCAGGCTGCGCAGGGTCTCCCGGAAGGAGATCGGCCGCTGATCCGGGGGAGCGGGGGCACCGGCCTCGGCGCCGCCCGCCAGGCGCGGGGTCCGGCCGGAGTCCGCGAGCCTCCCCGGGCCCCGGCGGACCGGCCGCGGTCGTCAGATCGGGCGCACCGCCAGCTTGTCGAGCGCTTCGAGCAGCCCGGGGAGTTCGGGCCCCCGGCCGACCGGGATCACCTCGCGCGGCTCCTCGTCCAGCAGGAAGAAGGCGATGTCATCGGTCCTGGCCACCATGGACCAGCCAGGCCCGTCGGCGCGCAGGGTCCGTGCGCCACCGGGTGCGAAACCGGAACGGACGCGGCCGACGGGCGGCGAGGTGACCGCGTAGGAGCGGGCGGCGTCCAGCGCCCGTCGCAGACCGGGGTGTGACATCAGGGGACTGTCTTCGTCCGCATGCGGACCCTCCCCGTCCGTATCCGGTGAAGCGAGTGCCCCGGCATCGATCTGTTCCCGCCACTGCGACCACTGGAGGGCGATCTCGTCCGCGCCCAGACGCCGCTGCGCCGGCCCCCAGCCGTCCGTGTCCGGCGGTGCGAGCGGCGGCAGGCCCCCGGTCTCGTCCGGGGCGGGATCGTGCGGCTCCGGCACCCCCGGCGCGGCGACCGCGACGGCCAGTGGCCAGCCGGGGAGGGCCACCACCACGGTGCGTTCGCCGGGGGAGAGATCGTGCTCCATACCGCAGTCCCAGGCCGCGATGGCGACGGCGACGAGCGATACGTCGTCCACCACGACCGTCCACCGGGCGCCGTTCGAATCCTGGCCGAGGACCAGTCCGTACCCGTCGGCGTAAGGCTCCAGCCGCAGCGCGGCGCACGCGGCGGGGAAGTCGTCACCGAGCACACTGGGGAACTGCGCCGGTGTCAGCAGCACGGCGGTCAGCACATACAACTCGCCGCCGTCGGCGGACTCTTGCGTCGTGGCCACATCACCCTCCCTTGGATCGTCGCGCCCCGGACGTTCCGCATCGGATGTCCTGCTCCGGATGTCCCGCTTCGGGTGTCCGCCCATCCGATCGTTCGTCGGCGCACCTTAGCCAGGGGGTGGCCCGGACGTCGAGAGTCCCCGCGCGACCGTCAGGCGGCGGGCAGGCCGAGCAGGCTCCGCGCCACGGTCCCCGGGGTCTCGTCGCGCTCGCGGGCGATGGCTATCACCGCACGGCAGGCCAGCTCGTTGACCCCGAAGGACAGCGCCTCGGGGGAGACCCACCCCCGGGCTTCGTCCATCCGGTCCTGGTCGTCCTCCGCACAGCCGGCGATATAGGACGCCGCGGCCTCGAACAGATTGTGCTTGCGCGGGCGTGTCGGTGTCACGGGCGCGGACGGCGCCCCGGCAGGGCGGCGTCCCACGAACCTGCGAAGTCTGCTGAACACGCGGACCACCTTCCCCGGGGCGGCGACGGCCGCCGACCTCTATGTCCTGCATTCCCTCCACGAGGCGGGTCCATGGCTGCGGCAAGGGATTCGGCTCATGCCGTACCCCCGGTCCGGCCGGGCGCCAGAGTGTTCCGGGCCGATGGGAATGATCTCCCCGGGTACGGACACGACCGCGTGATGTGCATGTTCGGGCGCCGCATGATCGTCCGGGAACATCTCTCTGTCATATTCCGTCAGCTTTCGAATGCGCCCCCTCCGCGCGCCCCCGACGGGTCTAGCGTCCCTGAACCATGGGACACCTGGACCACGCATCCTTCGGCCTGCTGACACCCGTGCTGTCGTACGCGATGGCCGTCATCGGCGCCGCCCTGGGACTGCGCTGCACTGTTCGAGCGCTCGGCGCGAGCGGTCGCGCACGCCGCAACTGGCTGATCACCGCCGCATCCGCCATCGGCACCGGAATCTGGACGATGCACTTCGTCGCCATGCTCGGGTTCGCCGTACGAGGCACCGAGATCCGCTACGACGTTCCGCTCACCATCCTCAGTCTGGTTGTCGCCATGCTGGTGGTCGGCGTCGGCGTGTTCTGCGTCGGCTTCGGCCGCAGCCGGGTGAAGTCGCTCCTGATCGGCGGATTCACCACCGGGCTGGGGGTGGCGAGCATGCACTACCTCGGCATGGCCGCCCTGCGGCTGCACGGCTCCGTCCGCTACGACCCGCTTCTGGTGGTGCTCTCCGTCGTGATCGCCGTGGTCGCGGCCACCGCCGCCCTCTGGGCGGCGCTCAACATCAAGTCACCCGTGGCCGTCGCCGTCGCTTCGCTTGTCATGGGCGCGGCAGTCAGCAGCATGCACTACACGGGAATGCTGGCGGTCAGTGTGCGGGTCGTGCCCGCGGACGGGGGGACCCTCGCCGGGGCCACGGCCATGCAGTTCATCTTCCCTCTCGCTGTCGGCCTCGGCTCCTACCTCTTCGTCACCGCCGCGTTCGTCGCACTCTCGCCGACGGCACAGGAGCACGCCGTCTACGCCTCCGCCGGGCGGCCGCCCGAGCCGGTACCGGCCGACGCGGCGGAAACCCTCAGGG
>NZ_JBSGUP010000330.1:0-8972 GCF_053607985.1 Streptomyces sp. NPDC055078 | reverse complement strand
CCGCAACGTTAATCACGCGAGTCACGATCCCAGCCGCCGAACCCGAGTAACTCAACACTCATAAACACCTCAAAGGATGACCACACAAAACCAATACCGGGCAGCCGCCCGGCCGGGGTCGGGCTGCCGTTGCCCCCTTGTGTCCCAGCAGGCCGCTGTGTCCCAGCAGGCCGCGCCGCCGGTTCAGACCACCGCCGCACAGCGCTGCGCCGCCCGTACCGCGGCGTGCCCCAGCCGGGTGAGATCGTCCTCGGTGAACCGGAAGCGGGGTACGGACACGGTGATCGCGGCCGGGGTCATACGGTCTCCGTCGGGGATCGCCGCGGCGACGGTGGCCACGTCGGGTTCCACCTCGCCGATACACACGGCGAACCCGCGCTCCCGCACCTCTCCCAGGATCTGGATGAGTCCGGCGCGACTGGTCAGGGTGTCCGGCGTGATCACGTCCAGTTCCTCACGGGGGAACATGGACATCACCCGGTCCTCGGGCATCTCCGCGAGGACGGCCCGTCCGCCCGCGGCGGCGTAACCGGGCACCCGGACCCCGACCCGGGAGCTGACGCGCAGCGCCCGCGCACTCTCGACCGCGTCGATGATCAGCATGTCGGAGCCGGCCAGGATCACCAGGTGCGCCGACTCCTGGACCTCTTCCACCAACGCCTCCAGCACGGGTCTGGCGATCGCCCGGATGTCGAGGTTGTGCAGCGCGGCCGCCCCGATGCCCAGCAGCCGCGGGCCGGGCACGTAGGCACGCGTCTGCGGATCCTGCTGCGCGAATCCATGCAGCTGAAGCATCTCCAGCAGCCGGTGCGCCGTCGAACGGGCGACCCCGATTCGCCGGCTGGCGTCGGCGACCCGAATCGCTCGCTCCTCGGCGACGACACACAGCAGCCGCAACGCCTTGTCGACTGAGCCGATCGGATAGTTCGGGGTCAAGGTGTCCGTCTCCTTGGCTGGCGCGGTCATTGCGTGGCTCCTCGATGGCGTCCCGGATTCCCGTGGCACGGCGCCGAGTCTAGGACGCGCCGGCCGGGACGAGGGAGTCGCGTGCTGCGCGAATCAGACTGCCGCACTCTTGACAGCCTCGTAACACCGCGAACATATTGTTCTGTGTCACAGTCTCGCGTTCTGTTTTGCAGAACACTAACAGACTGGCCCACCGCCCACAGGAGGGGTCCCGGGATGAACTCTGCTCAGCGCCGGCGCAAGGCGGCCAGGACATGACGGCGGTGCGCACGCTCGTGCGAGGCGGGCGGATCGTGTCAATGGACCCGGCAGTCGGCGACCTGGTCGGCGACATACTCATCGAGGACGGCACGATCGCCGCGATCGGCCCCGGTCTGGAGATCGCCGAGGGCAGCGCGGAGGTCGTCGACGCCTCGCGGCACATCGTGATCCCCGGCTTCATCGACTCCCATCGGCATCTGTTCCAGGCACTGATGCGTGGTATGGCCACCGACTGGTCGCTGTTCCAGTACTTCACGACGATGTTCGGGATGCTCGGCCCGCATATGACGCCGGAGCACATGTCCCTCGGCACCACACTCGGCGCCTACGACTCCCTCGACTCCGGGGTCACGGCCGTCTTCGACTACTCGCACAACCAGTCGTCGCCCGAGCACACCGACGAGGCGGTGCGCGCGCTGCAAGCCAGCGGTATCCGCGCGATGTTCGGCTACGGCGGGGCGATGTCCGAACAGCTGGAGATCCTCTCGCCGCCGTTCACCAGCACGACTCCCAGCAACGAGGCCGAGATCCGCCGCGTTCGCGGCCGGTACTTCTCCTCCGACTCGGGTCTTGTCACCATGGGCCTGGCGGTACGCGGGCCGGACTCCTCGCCCATGGATGTCGTACGGACCGACTTCGCGCTCGGCCGCGAACTCGGGCTGCGTATCAACACCCACATCGGCATGGCCGTGCTCGACCCGCAGGGCAGGCCCAATGTGACCCGGCTGCACAAGGAAGGTCTGCTCGGCGACGACCTGATCTTCGGGCACTGCAACCTGCTGACCGAGGACGAGTTCCGGCTGATGGCCGACGCGGGCGTATCGGCCTCGGTGACTCCTGAGGACGAGTCCGCGATGGGGCACGGCTGGCCGCCGATCACTCAGCTGCTCAGGGCCGGGATCCGGCCGAACATCGGTATCGACACCTGTATGGCCGTCGGCGGCGACCCGTTCACCGCCATGCGCTTCGCCCTGGCCGTGCCGCGTGGCCTGGCCAACCAGCAGTCGCTGGAGAACGCGGTCAACCCGTGGCAGCTCGACATCTCCGCCCGTGACGTACTCGAATTCGCGACCATCGAAGGCGCCCGCGCACTGGGGCTGGGTGATGTCACCGGCAGCCTCACCCCCGGCAAACAGGCCGACATCGTCATGATCCGCACCGACCACATCTCCATGACACCGGTCCTCGACCCGGTCGCCTCGATCGTGCACCACGCGAGCCGCGCGACCGTCGACACCGTCTTCGTCGCGGGCAAGGCCGTCAAACGCGACGGCGCACTCGTCGGCGTGGACATCCCGGAACTCACCCGCCGGGCCTCCACCGCCGCCACCGCACTGCTCGACACAGCCGGTGTCGCACCCGGCTGGGCGCCGCCCCCACCCCCACACCCGGATGGCGACCACTGACCACCCGGCAGCTCCCCCTCGCCCGAACCCGACGAGCGCCCGGCCCGCCCCGGCCCTCGGACTCCGAACCGCGAAGGACCCACCCACTCCATGCGCATCGCACTTTTCGACCAGTACCGCATCGGCATCGTCGACGGCACGTCCGTACGCGATGTCACCGACGTCGTCGACAGCCGGTGGCACGGCAGTCCGTATGTGATCAACGAGCTGATCGAGCACTTCGACGAACTCCGGACACCGCTACGGGCGGCGCTGGCCTCGGCCGAGGTGCGCTCGCTTGCCGATGTGACCCTGCTGCCGCCGATCCCGCGTCCCGGGCAGGTGCTCGCGGCCCCCGCCAACTACCACGCACACGTCACCGAGATGACCGACTCGCAGTATCGGCCGACCAATCAGCAGGCGCTCCAATCGCCCCGTGAGGTGGGCTTCTTCGTCAAGAGTTCCGGGTCGGTCTCGGGGCCCGCCGACGCGATCGAGCTGCCTCCCATGCCGGGCCGCGCCTTCCACCACGAGGTGGAACTGGGAGTCGTCATCGGCAAGGCCGCCCGTGGCGTCCCGGCCGCGCGGGTGGCCGACCACATCTTCGGCTACCTCGTCCTGCTCGACCTGACCCTGCGCACCGAGGGCGAGCGGCAGGAAGAGCGCACGATGCGCAAGTCGTTCGAGACCTTCACCCCGATCGGCCCGTACATCGTCACCGCCGACGAGGTGCCCGACCCGGGCAACCTCGGCCTGCGGCTGTGGGTCAACGGCGAACTGCGCCAGCAGGCCAACACCCGCGACCTGATCGTCGGCGTCGACGAGCTGATCGAGCAGGCGAGCAGCGTCGTGACACTGCGGCCAGGCGATATCTACGCGACCGGCACTCCGGAGGGCGTCGGCCCGATCGAGGCGGGCGATGTCGTACGTGCCGAGATCGACGGGCTGGGCGAACTGAGCCTGCCGGTCGTGAAGCGCGGCTGGTGAGCGGCTGGTGAACACCCTCAGCGCGGAAGCCGGACACAACAAGCCCGTAGGAGAACACATGACTCAGATCAGCACAGAAACCATCGTGTCCGGCGACGCGGCCGGGATCGATGCGGAGCAGTACTACGCCGGCCTCGGCTCGTTCAGCGTCGAGCCGCTGTGGCGCAACACCGACCCGCGCCTGCTGCCGACCGAGCCGAAGAGCCGTGCGGTGCCGTATCTCTGGCGGTACGACGACGTCCGCGCACAGCTGATGACCGCGGGCCGGCTGATCAGTGCCGAGGAGGCCGAGCGGCGCGTCCTGATGCTGATCAACCCCGGCCTGGCGAAGAAGGTGGAGACCGCGAACAACCTCTACGCCGGGATCCAGCTGGTGCTGCCGGGCGAGATCGCGCCGATGCACAAACACGCCGCCGCGGCGTTCCGGTTCGTCATCGAAGGGTCGGGCGCCTACACCGCGGTGGACGGCGAGCGGGCGCATATGCACCCCGGCGACATCGTGCTCACCCCGTCCTGGGCCTGGCACGACCACGGAAACTTCACCGACGAGCCGGTGGTGTGGATGGACGGGCTCGACCTGCCGCTGATCAACAAGCTCGAAGCGAACTTCTTCGTCGACGGCCCGGACCGCGTCCAGGAGGAGTCGCGCTCCGCGGACTCGACCGAACGGCTCTATGCCACCAGCCGGCTGAACCCGGCCTGGGGAACCTGGGACAAGCCGTACTCGCCCGTCATCAACTACCCGTGGAGTCAGACCGAGCAGTTGCTCAAGTCCGCGCTCGACGACTGGAGCGGCTCGCCGACCGACGGCGTCATCTTCGAGTTCACCAACCCGAACAGCGGCGGCCCCATCATGCCGACCATGGGCGCCTACATCCAGGCACTGCCGGCCAGGATGCACACCGAGGCGCACCAGCACACCAGCAGCGCGATCTACCACGTGGTACGCGGACGCGGCCGGACGATCGTCGACGGCACGGCGCTCGACTGGTCCGAGCACGACACCTTCACCGTGCCGGGATGGTCGGTGCACGAACACATCAACACCGAGAACGAACCGGCGATCCTGTTCTCGCACACGGACATTCCGGTGCTCAAGGCGCTCGGCTACTACCAGGAGCGGGCATGCGAGCGACAGGCGTGACCGCCACCGGACACCACCCGAGGAGGTCCGCATGACAGGCTCCGGATCGCGAAGCGACTACGCGCGGGACCGCGCCGAAGTCGAGGACACGGTGGCGGCCTTCGTCCTCGCGCTGGACACCCGGGACATCAAGCGCGCGGTCCAGTGCCTGGCCGAACAGGTCACCTGGAACTACGAGTCCGTGACCGGCCGTCCGGCCTCCGTGCTCAGCCCCGCCGACCTCGAAGCCCGATGGAACGCCACCCTCGTGCACACCGACGCATCGCAGCACTTCCTGTCGCTGCCGCAGATCCGCACCGACGGCGGGCACGCCACCTGTGTCGTGCACGCCCGGGTCGAGATGCGGCTGGCCAACCCCGGGGGAAGCCACTGCACGGCGACCAACGGGACGTACACCTTCGGCCTGGTCCGGGCGCCGTCCGGCTGGCTGATCGACTCGGTGACGATGGTGCTGCTGTGGAACGACGGCAATCCGCGCATCATGGAGCTGGCCGCCGAGAAGGGGCGGCGGCGATGACCGCGGCGGCGCCGGACCCCACCACGGGCCCGCCGCACCAGCACTTCTTCGTGATCTTCTCCGAGCCCGGATCCCGGCCGGACGCGCTCGCGTCGCAGATCCCGGCGCATCTGAAGTACCTCACCGGGCTGGAGAAGCAGGGCTCGCTGTTCATGTCCGGGCCGTTCCTCGACGCGTCGGGCGGTCCCGGCCCCAGCGGCATGCTCGTCGTCCGCGCCACGAGCACCGAGGAGGCCACCGCGCTCGCCGCGGCCGACCCGTTCCACAGCAGCGGCGCCCGGACGTTCCGGGTCGCGGAGTGGCAGGTGCACCAGGGGCGCATCGACATCGCCGTCGACCTCTCGGACCGCAGCTACCGGCTGCGCTGACCGCAAGCCTCCCGTCCATCCATCCACCCCCACGCACATAACACACACCCTCGCGCGCGAACGGCGCACCTATCAAGGAGGCACAGGTGACGGCACAAGGCTCCGACCTCACCGTCGGTCTTATCGCACCCGGCAAGATCGGCCTGCCGTTCGCGGCGAACCTCATCGCCGACGGCTACACCGTGTGGGGCTACCGACGCAGCTCGATGGCGGACTTCGAGGCCGTCGGCGGCAAGGCCGCCACCTCGGCGAAAGAGGTCGCCGAACGCGCCGATGTCATCTTCACCTGCGTCACATCGGCGGACGCGCTCGACGATGTGATCAGCGGCGAACAGGGGCTGCTCGCCGCCGGCCGGTCCGACCTGCTCGTGGTCGACATCGGCGCGATGGCGCTCAGCCGCAAGGAGGCCGCACGCGACACCCTGCGGGCCCATGGCATCACCATGCTCGACGCCCCGGTCAGCGGCACCCCGCCGATGGTTGCCGAACGCCAGGGAACGGTGTTCGCCAGCGGGGACGAGAGCGCGCTCGAACGGGTCCGCCCGGCCCTGGAAGCCCTGGGCAGAGTCATCTCCACCGGCGGCTTCGGCTCGGGTTCGAAGATGAAGTTCGTGGCCAACACGCTGACGTTTGTGCACATCACGGTCGCCGCCGAGGCGATCGCGCTGGCCAGGGCCGTGGGCCTGGACACCCAGCTGGTCATTGACACCATCAGGCCGTCCGCCGCGGCATCGACGATGTTCAACGTACGCGCGCCGATGATGGCCGAGGGCCGGTCCCGCCCCGTGAAGGGGACCGTCTCCGGTGCGGTCGAGGTGGCGGAGGCCATCATGGCCACGGCGGCCGAGGCCGGCGCGGCGATGCCACTCCTGGGCACGGTCCGGAGGATCTGCGAGGACGCCTGCGCACAGGGCTACGGCGAGGAGGACATCGCCGTACTCGTCTCGGTCCTGGAATCCGAGTCGGCCAACGCCATTGCCCATGGCCTCGACACCGTGGGCACGGCCGGCTGAGCCGCAACCGTACCGACGGTACCGACCTGACGAACGAACACAACGCCAACGCCACCCCGGCACACCGCACACATCGCACACATCGCACACATCGCACACACGAACCCACCGCAAACCGAACCCACCGCGCACACCGCGCACACCGCGCACACCGCGCACACCGCAAGCCGAACCCACCGCACAGCGAACCGTCACCGATAGGAGCCGCACGATGTCTGTCGACACCGAAGCCGGACCGCTGCAGATCCCGCGACCGATCGAACCCGTCACCAAGCCGAAGGGCCTGGGCATCTACCGCACCGGCCACGTAGCGCTGTTCAGCCCCGACCCGGCGGCCTCGGCCGCGTACGCGGTCGGTCACCTGGGCTTCCAGCACGCCGGTCACGACGAGGACGGCCGCTACTACCTGGCGGGACACGGGCCGGACGCCTACTCGCTCGTCTACACGCCGGGGCTGAGCGGCCTGGAGACCATCTCCTACATCGTCACCGACGACGCGGCATTCGAGGAGGCCGCGACCGCGCTCACCAAGGCGGGCGTCGCCGTCACCCGTAACGACGAGACCTCGCGGTTCCGCCCGGGACCGACCCTGAGTTTCACGACCCCGGCCGGTCACCCGATCGAACTCAGGACCGGGTTCGTACCGGACGTTCCGGTGGCCGCCTCGACCCGGCGGCCGTCCGTGGCGCCGGCGCCGATCGCCTCGGACCATGTCGTGCTGCGCACGGTCGACATGGACGGCGAGATCGAGTACGTGAGGACGAACCTGGGTCTGATGGAGAGTTCGCAGATCCAGTTGCCCGACGCATCCCCGCTGATGGCCTTCTTCCGTGGCAGCAAGCTCTACCACTGCATGGCACTGGCTCGCGCCGAGGTGAACGGGCTGCACCATGTGCAGTTCACGGTCAAGGACGGCGCGGCCGTGCTGGAGGCGTTCGAGTCGATGACCAGGGACGGCGTCGAGGTCCTGTGGGGTCCGGTGCGCCACGGTCCCGGTCACAACATGGCGATCTACTTCCGCGACCACGTCGGCCACATCATGGAGTTCTCCTCGGAGGAGATGACCATTCTCGACGACGAGAACTACTCGCCGACGCACTGGTCGGTCACCGACCCGCGATCCGCGGACGAGTGGGGCACCTTCCCCCCGGAGAGCTTCAAGTAGCGCTGAGCCGAGCCCTCCGACCGGTCCGGCCCCGCCCGCGCTGTGGCGGGGCCGACACCGCACACCGCACACCGCACACCGCACGGAACACCAGCCACCCCACACAACGCGACCTGCCACCCCGATATCTGTTGGGAGATACTTGATGCGTCTTGTCAGCTACTCGGACTCGTCCGGACGTCCGGCGCCCGGCGCCGACCTTCCGGACCTGGGCGTGGTCGATCTGTCCCGCGTCCTGGACGCGCATGGCCTAGCGGTTCCCTCCTCCGTCGCCGATATCTTCCGCCGCGGGCAGGACTACCAGGACACCGTACGGGGCGTGCTGGCGAAGGTCACCGCGGAACCCCAACGCACCCGGGAACAGGGGTGGTTGGCACCCGCGCCCGTCACCCTGCTGGCACCGCTGGGCGAACGCGTCCTGATCGTGGCCGCCGGCGTCAACTACCGGACACACATCCTGGAGATGGGCGGGGAACCGCCGAAGAAGGCCGCCTGGTTCGTCAAGTCGCCACACTCGGTGGTCGGTACCGGGGCGTCGGTCCGGATCCCGCCCGGAGCGCCTGACATGGTCGATTTCGAGGGCGAGTTCTGTGTGGTTTTCGGGCGCGGCTGTCACGCCGTCAAGGCGGCGGACGCGATGGACTACATCGGCGGGTACACCATCATCAACGATGTGTCCGCCCGCGACGCGGTCCCCGCGATCGCCACGGCCGGCACCCCGGAAGAAGGGCGCTGGGCCTGGACCGACATGCTGCTGGGCAAGCAGTACCCGACGTTCTGCCCGATGGGGCCGGCAGTGGTCACCGCGGACGAGATCTCCGACCCGGAGAACCTGGCGATCAGGACCACCCTGAACGGCCGGCTCATGCAGGACGGGCACACCTCGGATCTGCTGACCGGTATCGCCGAACTCATCGAGCAGCTGTCGCGGTACTTCAGCTTCGAACCCGGCGATGTGCTGAGCACCGGTACGCCGGCCGGAGTCGGCATGGGCCACCAGCCCCCGGTGTTCATGCGCGCCGGTGACGAAGTCCGGGTCAGCGTCGAGGGCATCGGCGACCTCGTGAACCATCTGACCGGACCCTAGGGAGTGTCGTCGAAGTCCCGTCTGCCCGCCGTGCCCTGGCACGCACTCCCCCTGGGCCCGGCGGCCCGGGTGGGGGTGC
>NZ_JBSGUP010000329.1:0-8977 GCF_053607985.1 Streptomyces sp. NPDC055078 | reverse complement strand
GGACCCGCGGCCGCCGGGGCCCGCTGGGGCTTGTGGCCTTGGCTTTCCAGCCCGTCCGGCGATTGCGGACACGCCCGGAGGGCGTGCCGCTCAACGACGGGACAGGTCCCGTCCAGGAAGCGCGGCCCGCCCGAGGGAGCGCCGGGCCCCGGGCCGGAGGTCCGGCCCGGGGGCTCAGGGGCTCAGACGTTGAAGCCCAACGCGCGCAGCTGCTCGCGGCCGTCGTCCGTGATCTTGTCCGGGCCCCACGGCGGCATCCAGACCCAGTTGATCTTCAGCTCATTGACGATTCCGTCCGTCGCCGACTTCGCCTGGTCCTCGATCACATCGGTCAGCGGACACGCCGCCGATGTCAGGGTCATGTCCAGCGTCGCCACATTGGAGTCGTCGACGTGGATGCCGTAGATCAGTCCGAGGTTGACCACGTCGATCCCCAGCTCGGGGTCGACCACGTCGTACAGCGCCTCGCGGACCTCTTCCTCGGAGGCCGGCTTCAGTGCAGTCCCTGCGTTCTCCGTCATGCCGTCTTCCTCTCGGGGCCGTCTCCCAGCGCCTGGGCGGTCGCGTCCTTCCACGCCATCCAGCTCAGCAGCGCGCACTTCACCCGGGCCGGATACTTGGAGACACCGGCGAACGCGATCGCGTCCTCCAGCACCTCCTCCATCGCGTCGTCGGGTTCGATCTGTCCCCGGGACTGCATCAGCTCCAGGAAGGTCGCCTGGATCTTCTGCGCCTCGGCCAGTTCCTTGCCGACCAGCAGCTCATTGAGCACGGACGCGCTGGCCTGGCTGATGGAACAGCCCTGGCCCTCGTACGACACGTCCTCGACGCGCGACCCGTCGTACTTCACCCGCAGCGTGATCTCGTCGCCGCACGTCGGATTGACGTGGTGCACCTCGGCGTCGCCCTCGCGCAGCCCCCGCCCGTGCGGGTGCTTGTAGTGGTCGAGGATGACGTCCTGGTACATCGAATCAAGCTTCACCGGTGCTCCGCTCTACCCGAAGAAATGACGGACGTGCTCCAGCCCGTCGATCAACGCGTCGACCTCGCCGGGCGTGGAGTACAGATAGAACGACGCCCGGGTGGTCGCAGGAATTCCGTACCGGAGGCAGACCGGCCGCGCGCAGTGGTGCCCGACGCGGACGGCGATGCCCTGCTCGTCCAGGACCTGCCCCACGTCGTGGGGGTGGATGTCGCCCAGGGTGAAGGAGATCGCGGCGCCCCGGTCCTCGGCGGTGACCGGGCCGATGATCCGCAGATCGGGGACTTCGGCGAGGCGCCGCACGGCGTACTCGGTGATCGCGTGCTCATGCGCGGCGATCCTGTCCATCCCGATGGCGTTCAGATAGTCCACGGCCGCGCCGAGGCCGACGGCCTGGGCGATCGGGGGCGTACCGGCCTCGAACTTGTGCGGCGCGGGCGCGTAGGTCGAGGAGTGCATCGAGACGGTCTCGATCATCTCGCCGCCGCCGAGGAAGGGCGGCAGGTCCTCCAGCAGCTCCTGCCGGCCCCACAGCACCCCGATACCGGTCGGACCGCACATCTTGTGGCCGGTGAAGGCCACGAAGTCCGCCTGGAGGGCCTGGACGTCGAGCGGGCTGTGCGGGGCGGCCTGGGAGGCGTCGATCAGGACCAGCGCGCCGACCTGCTGGGCGCGGCGCACGATGGCCTCGACCGGGTTGACCGTGCCCAGGATGTTGGAGACCAGCACAAAGGAGACGATCTTCGTCTTCTCGGTGATGATCTCCTCGATGTTCGACAGATCGAGCCGGCCGTCGTCGGTCAGGCCGAACCACTTCAGCTTCGCGCCCGTGCGCTGCGCGAGCAGCTGCCACGGCACGATGTTGGAGTGGTGCTCCATCTCGGTGATGACGATCTCGGTGTCGCGGTCCACCCGGTAGGGCTCATCGGCCCAGCCGAGCATGTTGGCGACGAGGTTCAGCGACTCCGAGGCGTTCTTGGTGAAGATCACCTCATCGCGGCTGGGCGCGTTGATGAAGGCGGCCACCTTGTCGCGGGCGCCCTCGTACAGCGCGGTGGCCTCGTCCGCGAGGACGTGGATACCGCGGTGGACGTTGGCGTGGTGGCGCTCGTAGTAGTCGTTGACCGCGTCGAGCATCTGGCGCGGCTTCTGCGAGCTGGCCGCGCTGTCGAGGTAGACGAGCTTCTTGTCGCCGTGGATCACCCGGTCGAGGATCGGGAAGTCCTTGCGGATCGCCTCGGTGTCGAGGAGGCCGGAGAGCCCCTGGCGGGCATCGCTCACTGGGATACGCCACCCTTCACATATGCCTCGTACCCCTCCGCCTCCAGCTTGTCCGCCAGCTCGGGGCCGCCGGACTCGGCGATCCGTCCGTTGGCGAAGACATGGACGTGGTCGGGCTTGATGTAGCGGAGAATGCGGGTGTAGTGCGTGATCAGCAGGGTGCCGACCTCACCGCTCTCCCGGACGCGGTTGACGCCCTCGGAGACGACGCGCAGCGCGTCGACGTCGAGGCCGGAGTCGGTCTCGTCGAGGATCGCGATCTTCGGCTTCAGCAGTTCGAGCTGAAGGATCTCGTGGCGCTTCTTCTCGCCGCCGGAGAAGCCCTCGTTCACATTGCGCTCGGCGAAGGCCGGGTCCATGTTGAGCTGCTCCATGGCTCCCTTGACCTCCTTCACCCAGGTGCGCAGCTTGGGGGCCTCGCCGCGGATCGCGGTGGCGGAGGTGCGCAGGAAGTTGGAGACCGAGACACCCGGGACCTCGACGGGGTACTGCATGGCGAGGAAGAGACCGGCGCGCGCGCGTTCGTCGACGCTCATCTCCAGGACGTCCTCACCGTCCAGGCTCACCTGACCGCTGGTGATCGTGTACTTGGGGTGGCCGGCCAGCGAGTAGGCCAGGGTGGACTTGCCTGAGCCGTTCGGGCCCATGATGGCGTGGGTCTCGCCCTGCTTCACGGTCAGGTCGACGCCCTTGAGGATCTCCCGGGAGCCGTTTTCGGCCTCGACGGAGACGTGCAGGTCGCGGATTTCAAGCGTTGCCATGGGTGACTCAGGACTCCTGGGTGACGGAGACGAGCACATCGTCCCCTTGGATCTTTACGGGGTATACGGGGACGGGGCGCGTCGCGGGCAGTCCGGACGGCTTGCCGGTACGGAGGTCGAAGCTGGAGCCGTGCAGCCAGCACTCGATCTGGCAGTCCTCCACCTCGCCCTCCGAGAGCGAGACATTGGCGTGGGAGCAGATGTCGTGGATCGCGAAGACTTCGCCCTCGGTGCGCACGACCGAGACGGGGGTGCCGTCGAGCTCCACCCGCTTGGGGGTGTCGTCCTCCAGCTCGCTCAGCCCGCAGGCACGGACGAAACTCATGCGACCGACGCCTCCAGCTCTTCCTCGATCTTGGCGAGCAGCCGCTCCTCGACGTCCGGCAGACCGATCTGCTGGACCAGCTCGGCGAAGAAGCCGCGGACGACGAGACGGCGGGCGTCCTGCTCCGGGATGCCGCGGGCCATCAGATAGAAGAGCTGCTCGTCGTCGAAGCGGCCGGTCGCCGAGGCGTGGCCGGCGCCGACGATCTCCCCGGTCTCGATCTCCAGATTCGGTACGGAGTCGACCCGGGCGCCGTCGGTGAGGACGAGGTTGCGGTTCATCTCGTAGGTGTCGGTGCCCTCGGCGTTCACCCGGATCAGGACGTCGCCGATCCACACCGCGTGGGCGTTCTCGCCCTGGAGCGCGCCCTTGTAGACCGCGTTCGACTTGTTGTGCGGGTTGTTGTGGTCGACCAGGAGGCGGTGCTCCTGGTGCTGGCCCCGGTCGGTGAAGTAGAGCCCGAACAGCTCGGCCTCGCCGCCGGTGGACGCGTAGGAGACCCGGGGGTGCAGCCGTACGAGATCGCCGCCGAAGGTGACGATCACGGACTTGAAGGAGGCGTCCCGGCCGACCAGCGCGTTGTGCTGGGCGACATGGACGGCCTTGTCGTCCCAGTCCTGGACGGAGACGACGGTGAGCTTCGCGCCGTCGCCGAGGACGAAGTCGACATTGGCGGCGAGGACGGCGTCACCGGTGTGGTCGATGACCACGACGGCTTCGGCGAACGCGCCCAGTTCGACGAGCTGGTGGCCGAAGGCGGTGCCGCCCTCGCCGTGCACGGTGATCCGGACCGGCTCGGTGAGCACGGCCTCCCTGGGCACGGTGACGACCGAGGCGTGCTCGAAGGAGGAGTACGCCTGGGCGGCGACCCGGTCCACGGGGGTGCCGGCCCGGCCGAGCCGGGTGTCGGTGCGGCCGACGGTCTCGACGGTGACGCCGTCGGGCGCCTCCACGACGACCTTGACACCGTTGCCGGTGGCGACGGCGCTGCCGTCGTGCAGTCCGCCGAGCCGGTCCAGCGGAGTGAAGCGCCACTCCTCCTCGCGGCCGTGCGGAACCGGGAAGTCCGCCACGTCGAACGACGGGGACGCACTCATACGGGTGGCGACGGTCGACTCGGCGGCCACCGCGATCGAGCCGGCGGTGGTGGACCCCGCCGGGATGTTCTGAGCCTCAGCCATGGCTGTCGTCGTGCTCTCTCTCTGCCTCTGGGTCAGGAAAAACTCTCGCTGCCGGGGCGGGCGGCAGTGTCGCCCGCCCCGCTGGGCCGGTGGGGATCAGCCGACCGAACCCTCCATCTGGAGCTCGATGAGCCGGTTGAGCTCCAGCGCGTACTCCATCGGCAGTTCCTTGGCGATCGGCTCGACAAAGCCGCGCACGATCATCGCCATCGCCTCGAACTCGGTCATGCCCCGGCTCATCAGATAGAAGAGCTGGTCCTCGGAGACCTTGGAGACGGTCGCCTCGTGGCCCATGGAGACGTCGTCCTCGCGGACGTCGACGTACGGGTAGGTGTCCGAGCGGGAGATCGTGTCGACGAGCAGCGCGTCGCACAGGACGTTGGACTTGGCGCCCGGGGCGCCCTCACCGATCTCGATCAGACCCCGGTAGGAGGTCCGGCCGCCGCCTCGCGCCACCGACTTGGAGACGATGTTCGATGAGGTGTTCGGGGCCATGTGGACCATCTTGGCGCCGGCGTCCTGGTGCTGGCCCTCGCCCGCGAAGGCGATGGACAGGGTCTCGCCCCTCGCGTGCTCGCCCATCAGATACACGGCCGGGTACTTCATGGTCACCTTGGAGCCGATGTTGCCGTCGACCCACTCCATGGTCGCGCCCTCGTAGGCGACGGCACGCTTGGTGACCAGGTTGTAGACGTTGTTCGACCAGTTCTGGATCGTCGTGTAGCGGCAGCGTCCGCCCTTCTTGACGATGATCTCCACGACGGCGCTGTGCAGCGAGTCCGAGGAGTAGATCGGGGCGGTGCAGCCCTCGACGTAGTGGACGTAGGCGTCCTCGTCGACGATGATCAGCGTCCGCTCGAACTGGCCCATGTTCTCGGTGTTGATCCGGAAGTACGCCTGGAGCGGGATGTCCACCTGGACGCCCTTGGGGACGTAGATGAACGATCCGCCGGACCACACCGCGGTGTTCAGCGACGCGAACTTGTTGTCGCCGACCGGGATGACCGTGCCGAAGTACTCCTGGAACAGCTCGGGGTGCTCCTTGAGCGCGGTGTCCGTGTCGAGGAAGATCACGCCCTGCTCCTCCAGATCCTCACGGATCTGGTGGTAGACGACCTCGGACTCGTACTGCGCGGCCACACCGGCGACCAGGCGCTGCTTCTCCGCCTCGGGGATGCCCAGCTTGTCGTAGGTGTTCTTGATGTCCTCGGGCAGGTCCTCCCACGAAGCGGCCTGCTTCTCCGTGGAGCGCACGAAGTACTTGATGTTGTCGAAGTCGATGCCCGACAGATCGGAGCCCCAGTTCGGCATGGGCTTCCGGTCGAACAGCCGCAGGCCCTTGAGGCGCAGCTTGAGCATCCACTCCGGCTCGTTCTTCTTCGCCGAGATGTCGCGGACGACGGCCTCGGACAGGCCGCGCTTGGCCGCGGCGCCTGCCGCGTCGGAGTCGGCCCAGCCGAATTCGTACGTGCCCAGACCCTCCAGTTCGGGGTGGGCAGTCTCCGTGGGGAGAGTCATGCGGGGTTCCTCCCGGCCGTGCTTCCAGATGATGCAGATGGTGTGGTGGTCTGTGTGGTCCCGCGCGGCGGGCCGCCGTGCGGGCTGCCGCTGCGCGGAATGAACGTCGTGCACACCCCGTCGCCGTGGGCGATGGTGGCCAGACGCTGTACGTGCGTCCCCAGCAGACGGGAGAAGATCTCGGTCTCCACCTCGCACAGCTGCGGATACTGCTCGGCGACGTGCGCGACCGGGCAGTGGTGCTGGCAGAGCTGCTCGCCCTGCTGGGGGCCGGGGGCGCTGCGCGCCGTAGCAGCGTACCCGTCGGCGCTCAGGGCCTTGGCCAGCGCTTCGGTGCGCCGCTCGGGGTCGGCGGCCTCGACGGCCTCGCGGTAGGGCTTCGCCTGGGCCTCGATCCGGTCCCGGGCGAAGGCGGCGACGGCCGCCTCTCCCCCGGCGTGCCGCTCGATCCAGCGCAGCGCGTCCACGGCCAGCGAGTCGTACGACTGGTCGAAGGCGTCCCGGCCGCAGGAGGTCAGGGCGAACACCTTGGCGGGCCTGCCACGGGTGCGGGCGCCGTAGATCCGCTTCTCCCGGGGCTCGATCATCTTCTCGGCGACGAGCGTGTCGAGGTGGCGGCGGACGGCTGCCTGGGTGAGCCCGAGGCGGGCCGCGAGGTCGGCGACGGTGGACGGGCCATGGTCCAGTACGGAGCGCGCGACCCGGTTGCGCGTCGAGTGATCCGTACGCATCCCGGCCGCGAGTTCCTCCTGCGGAACCTCGCCGACGTTTTTCACAACACCATTGTTGCGTAATTCCTCTGGCCGTGACAACCGCCGTCCGGACGCGCGTCCGGTGCGGTGCATCACTTAGGGCAACCTAAGAACAGGGCCTGTCCGGCGGCTGCGGGACAGGCCCTGACCAGGTATTTCACTCGGATATCAACCGGTGAGATCGCCGCGCTCGGTGACCCTGATCGAGTTCACCGAAGTTTTTCCGGCGTTCGCCACGAACCGCAGGTTGAGCCGGCCGTCCGTGACCTTGACGGTGAAGGCGCGGTCATGGGCGGTCCGTACCCCCGCCTCCAGAGCGAGATCGAGGTTGGGGATGTACAGGGTGCCTTCGGCCATGACGTCGAAGACGCGCTGGGTAGGGCGTTTGGTGTCGAGTTCGGCGAAGCCGAGTTCGACCTGGTACGTACCGGTCGGCAGGCCGTCGAAGCGGTATTCGTACATGCCCTGGCGGGCGGTGCGGTACAGCTTCGGGTCACTGCCCGGGGGCACGGCCGAGATGGGGCGGGTGGTGGACTTGGGGCTGGATTTCCCGAGGTGGCCGCGGCCACCTACGGCATACGGGGTGTCGGGCGTCCAGGTGTCGCCCAGTGGGTCCACCGAGGAGCCGGTGGCGCCGGTGTCGATGGCGGTCCGGTAGGCGGGGACGATGACGGTGACGGGGATGTCCCGGACGGGGGTCCGGCCGCTCTGGGAGGTCAGGCGCAGGGTGCCGCGCAGGACCGACCCGGGCAGTGCGCCGGCCGGGTCCACGGTCAGGGTGACCGTCCGGCGGCCGTCCCGGGCGAGGTCGCCTGCGGTGGAGTCGGGGGTGATCCAGCCCTTGCCGTCCTTCTCAGCGAGGGCGTACGGGGTGGGTTCGCCGGTGTTGTGGAGGGTGAGGGTGCGGGTGCGCCGCTCTCCGGGCGGGACGACGACGGTCAGCGAGCGCGCGTCCGGAGTGACCCGGCCGGTGCTCAGCACCGCGTCGGCGACGGTGATCGCACCGGGACGCGGCTCGGCCCGCACGGTCGCCGGGGCGTAGGCGGGCGCGGAGACCGCGATGTCGTACGGGGTGGAGGTGGCGGGGACCTGGAAGAGGTACCCGCCGTCTGGGCCGGTGGTGTCACCGCGCCCGCCGCCGGTGACGGTGGCGCCCGCCACGGGCTGCCCGTCGTTGGCGTCGGTGACCGTACCCGCCAGCACCGACGTCCTCGTCGTGCGGAAGTGGATGCTCATCCCCTCCCGGACGGTCGGCTCGTTGTACGAGTAGAGCAGCGCATCGGTGCCGGTCTCGTTCTCCGTGCCGATCGTCGCGTACGAGGCGTTGTCGAGCGTCTCGTCGATGTCCTTGTAGTGGAAGGACGCGGTGCCGTCCTCACCGACCACCGCCGCGAAGGAGAGCCGCTCGGGACTGGTGACCGGGATGATCACATTGCGCCACTCGACGACGATCCGGCGGTGCGGCGCGGTGCCGGTGGCGGACCAGTACACCCCCGACCGGTCGTCCAGGACGAGATCGTCCCAGAAGGGGTAGAGCGCTCCGTTCGGGGCGTACACCTCCGGCAGTCGGGCGTTGTAGCCGAACGGGTTCATCGGGCCGAAGCCCAGGACCCCCTTGATGGACACCGTGGCCTTGCGGTAGGTCTTGCCGTGGAACGGCACCGGGAACGGCAGGTCGATCGCGGCCATCCCTTCGCGCGTGTCGGGGTACGACAGCTTGGTGGTCCCGGTCGGGAACGCCGCTCCGGTGGTGACCGAGCACGTGGTGCCGAAGGCATCGCTCCGGTCCGCCAGCGCGATGTCCCGCACCGCGTCGGCGGTGACCTCGATCCGTACGGTGGCGGGCGCCGCACAGCGGTGGTCCGGGGTCACGGTGAGGTCGTACGTCCCCAGGGGCAGCCGCAGCCGGTAGCCGCCGTCCGCACCGGACGTGGTGGCGACCGGGGTGCCCCGGACGGCCACCGAGGCGCCGGCCTCGGCCCCGCCGCTGCCGGTGATCCTGCCGCTGACCTGGGCGTCGGGGGCGGTGGTGAGAGTGAAGTCCTGGACGGCGGTGCCGTTCTCCACGACGGTCACGGACCCGGTGGCGGTGAGATAGCCGAACCGGGTGACCGTGACCCGGTAGTCGCCGGCGCTGATCCTGGGCACGGAGTAGCTGCCGTCGGCCCCGGTGGTGG
>NZ_JBSGUP010000328.1:0-8992 GCF_053607985.1 Streptomyces sp. NPDC055078 | reverse complement strand
CTATCGTTCCCCGTTCCGGCGCCCCGGATGTGCGTCGATTTCGGCCGTGAGCCGGTCGTACTCGGGGGCCTATGGGCTTGGCCGCGCGGCGGGGGGCTGCCACGGGGGGCACGCCACGCGGCCTGGTCACCGGGGCACGCCACGCGGCCTGGTCACCGGGACACCGGGACACGCCACGACGTCAGGTCACCGGGTCGGTGATCTCCCTCAGGGCGGGGGCCGGGCGGGTGGCCGAGGGGAGCATCGTGCTCAGGCCCACCGCGATGACGCCCACCGCCGTCGCGATCCAGAACACCGTGGTGAACCCGGACCAGGACGGCAGCGGCACCTCCGCCATGGGCCTTCCGGCGAGCACACTGGCGCTGATCTGCCCGCCGAGCGTGCCGCCGACGCTCTTGAGGACGAAGGCGAGTCCGGTGACGCTCGCGACCCGGGCCGCGGGGATCTCGATGGCCACGGTGTTCATCGCCTGGGTCAGACCCCAGCCGATGCCGATGCCCAGCAGGCCCGACGAGACCGCGAGCGCGGCGGCACCCTGGCGGGCGGAGAACAGAACCGCGCACGCGCCGACGATGGCGATACCGGACAGGGCCATCACGCCCCGGGCGCCCAGCAGCCGTTCCAGCCGGCCGGTCAGGGGCGCGGCGACGAGGGCCGTGACGCCCAGGGGAAGGAGCAGCAGGCCGGCGGTGGTGGCATCGGCCTCAAGGCCGTAGCCGGTGATGCGCGGTGAGTCGGAGATGGTGGGGATGACGATGTGGATGGCCGAGGTGACGTACCCGATGACGAACGACACCAGACAGACGACGGCGACCGGCCGGCCGCCGAGCCGCAGCCGGATCAGGGGGTGCTCGGTGCGCGACTCGACCGCACAGAACGCGATCAGCCCCAGGACGGCGACCGCCTCCAGCGCGAGGAACCCGGGCGATGTCCAGCCCCAGGACGGCGCTTTGGTAACGCCGACGAGCAGCGCCGTCAGTGAACCGGCCAGCAGGACGGCCCCGGGGACGTCCAGGCGGCCCTCCTGGGTCGGCGGGCAGGGCGGCAGCGCCCACCGGGAGCAGATCGCGACGGGGGCCAGCACGGCGAAGGCGAGCCAGTACAGCCAGCTGTAGTGGAGCCGTTCGAGCAGGGGCCCCGCGATGAGCAGCCCCGCCACCATGGCCAGCGCCGATGCGCCGATGATGAGCCCATTGGCACCCCGGACCCGGCTCTCGGGCTGGGTGTCCCGGATGATCGCCACGCTGAGGGGGATCAGCCCGAGCCCGACGCCCTGGAGGGCGTGGCCGATGGTGAGCTGGAGAACCGAATCCGCGAGCGCGGCGACGAGGACACCCACGGCGCTGATGGACACGACCCCGATGAACAGCGGTCTCTTGTCGCGGATATCGGCCAGCCGGGCGACGACGGGCACGCTGACCGCGCCCATCAGCAGGACCCCGGTGAAGATCCAGGCGATCGACGCCAGCGAGGCGCCCACTCCGCGCTGGATGTGAGGGAGAGCGGGCGCCACCAGGCTCTCCACGAGCGTGAACCCGACGACCGCGCCGACGAGTACGACGACGGGCGCACGGCTGGGGATAGGGGTGTCCTGCACGGCTGACCTCCGGAGAGTCGGGGCGTCTGCCCCGAGGGGGAGTGGGAGAGGCGGGTGGGCCGACGGGCGGCCGAGGGCCCGTGGGGGGGCGGGGAACCCCGGAGACCCTGATGCCCGGAGGGGCGGGCGGTTCGGTGCGTTGCGTACGGACTTGCGTTGTGTACGGACTTGGTGGAGCGGGTGTTGTGTACGGGCCTGGTGGGGCGGGCGGTTCGGGTGGGTGTGGGCCGTCGCGGTGCCGGGTGGGGATGCCCGGTGCCTGGCGCGGGTGGGGATGTCCCGACGGGCCCCGTGCGGGTGGGGATGTCCGGACGGGCCCGGTGCCGGTGCCGGGTGCGGTGGGACGGTGACGTAGGAACCGGTTGTCGGCTGCCGGACCGGCCGGCCCGTCGCGTACGAGAGAGGCGCCGGTCGCAGGGGAGCGTCCGGCGGCCGGGCGCTAGGGCGTGGCGGCCCGGTCGCGTACGAACTCCACCGTGGCGAGGGCGGCACCGACCTGTACGGCCACCAGGCGGCGGATGTCGATGCGCTTGCCCGGCAGGGCGGCGTCGGCCTCGGTGAGCCAGGCGCTGAAGAGGCGTTCGGCGTCGGCGAGACCCTGGCGCACTCCGGGACGGACGTTGCCCGCGGCGGCTTCCGCGCCGAACAGGCGCAGCGCGGTGCCCGCGTACCGGACGCGCATGATGTGCGGCAGTACGCGGAACGAGCACTCCTCGGACACGGTCGCGGTCCGGCCCGCCGCGCCGGCGTCCGCCAGGATGGATCGCCACCCGGTGGCCATTCCCTCCAGCGCGCGCAGACCGTCCGCCAGGGAGCGTCGGAAGGGGGTGTCGAGGGTCAGTTCGCGGGCGGAGTCCTCGACGAGGCCGGTCAGCTCCCGGAACGTTTCCTCGCACAGCCCGAGGCTGTCGCCGATGATCTCGCCGAAGGTACGGCCGCAGTCGGAGGTGTCGGCGGCGGACGCGTCCTCCCAGTAGGGGACTTCGGTGATGACGCTGACCGTGCCGTGGCGGGCGGCGTAGTCCGTGCTGCTCGCGCCCGTCGCCGCCTCCGCGTCGCCGGACATGGCGGCCGTCTCCGCGATACCCGGGGTGAGGATGACGCCCGGCGTGACGAGGTGGCTCCGCGGAATCTCCCAGACCGAGTTGTGCAACGGCAGGTTCTCGTACCCCGGGACAGCGGCGAGGCGGGCCGCGAGGTCCGGGTCGGCGGTGCTGACGTAGTGGAAGACACCCCCGTACTCGCCGTTGTGGAGGGAGCACAGGACGTCGGGCGCCAGGTCGTCGATGACCCGGGCGAGCGCGACGGTTTCGGGCAGCATCCGGTCGAAGTACCCGGGCTCGGTGAGATACGGGAAGGTCCACTCCGGCTGCTCCGCGAAGGCGGGCCGGTAGAAGTCGCGGCCGTAGCGCTCGCGGCTGTCCGGGCGGGCGTACCAGCCCTCGTTCAGCCGGGCGCCGTCCGGGTCGACGCACGGGATGAGGTGCCAGCGGCAGTTCAGCCCCTCGCGCAGGGCGTCGTCGGCGCACAGGACGCGTCCCAGCTCCCGGACGGTGAGGGCGCCGACGGGCTCGTTGGGGTGCGGGCCGCCGAAGACCAGGGCGTTCCGCTCACCGCTGCCGATGGAGATCATCCGGATCGGCTCGCCCTGCCGCGACGTGCCGATCCGGCGGATCTCGACCAGCTCCGGGTACTCCGCCACGAGCCGGTCCAGCTCCGCCTGCATCTCGTCGACGCCCGGGAACCGGTCGGCGGGAGGGATCGCCGCCATGAGCGCTGGGATGTCGGTGGGCACGGTGTGCCTCCCTATTTGATAGCGATACTATTTCAATAGCGACTCTACGGAATGGGTGGTGCAGGCACAATGACCCGACAGTCACGAGATGTCGCACGAGACGACGCACCGGATGTCGCACGGGACGGCGCACCAGAAGGCGCGCGAGATATCGAAGGAGGCCCGGGATGGCGGGCAGGCGGGCCGCGGCACGGCAGCGGAACTCGCAGGCGCTGATCAGCGCCGCGGAGGAACTGTTCGTCGCGCACGGCTACCACGCGGTCGGTATCGAGGCGATCGCCCGTGAGGCGGACCTCACCACCGGCGCGATCTACTCCATCTTCGGTTCGAAACAGGGTCTGCTGTACGCGGTCATGAACAGCCAGCTCAGCGGCATCGATGACGTGACCACGACGCTCGCCGACGCTCCCGAACTGCCGCTGGAGCGCGCGGTGGAGGTGTACACCCGCGCCTATCACCGGACCGTCGACGGGGCGAACGGCTGGCGCGCGATGCGGATCGAGTTCGAGGCGATGGGCCTCGCGCTTCAGGGCGACAGCGTCACTGACGACTTCCGCGACACCGTCGACGAGCCCCAGCAACTGCTCGCCCAGCTCCTCACCGGCCGCGCCACGCCCTCAGGGCCGCTCCCGGCAGCCGACGCGGCCCGGCTGGCCCCGGCCCTGAGCGCGCTGCTGCGCGGCCTCTCCCAGCAGCATGTGCTCGGGCTTCCGCCCGGGGACCAGGACGATTGGGTCCGGGCGGCGCGGGGGGTTACGGGGGCGTTTTGCCGCTGACGGTGCGGTGGGGGTGGGGCCTCTCCGCCCGTGGCCGCGCCCCGGTACGGCCTCCTCTGCCCGGTGCCTGCGCCTGCGCCGGTGGGTCCGGGGTCCCCGGGTGGGGCTGAATTGGGTGGCCTCCGGGGCTGGTGAGTTTGGGCTCTTGGGGCGTGGGGTCCGCCCTCAATCGCCGGGCAGGCTGAATATGCTCGCCCCGGTGCGGGTGCCCGCAGGGTCCGGGTGGTGCAGGCCCCTCCAGGGTCTCCGGGGTCCCCGGGTGGGGTCCGGGTGGCGGCCGCGCGGGGGCGGCCTGCCTCGGGGAGGCGAGTGAGGGCCCCTTACCTCGGGGAGGCGATCGCGCGGGCGGCCGTCACCTCGTGACGGAGGGGCGCGAGGACTCCCTCCTCGTCGCCCTCCAGGGCCGCCCGCACCTCGACCAGGACCTCGCTGCTGCGCACCCCCTCGGCCAGTCCCCGCAACTCCCGGGCCACCCCGGCGACCTCGTCGGGGGACGGCGGGGTCGCCCCGTGGTCGACCCGGACCCGCGCCGCCGTCGTGGCGTCCACGATGCGTTCGACGGCGACGACGAGGGGCCACCAGGCGGCGGCGCGCTTCCCGGTCGGCGGCGGCTCGGTCAGGGCGCGCTGGAACTCGGAGCGTACGGACGACAGATCGCGGTAGATCCGGCGGCGCAGACGGATCTGCTCGCCCCGGTCCATCCCCGCACCCGTGCCCGTGCCCGTACTCGTACTCGTCCCCGCGCCCGTATCCGTATCCCCACCAGCCCTCGGGGTCCCCGTGGCCCCCGTGGCCACGAACGCGCACCCCACATACGCGGCGATGTCGTCCACCGCCGCCGCCAGCCGGTCCCCGATCCGGGTGTGCCAGCTCTCGGGCCAGAGCAGATACCCCGCCACCAGCGCGATCGCGCAGCCGATGAGGCTGTCCAGCAGCCGGGGCAGGACGAGGTCGAAGCCCTCGCGGTTGAGGAGGTCGGAGAGCAGCAGGATGACGGGGGTGATCGCGGCCGTCTGGAAGGCGTACCCCTTGGCGGAGAACGCGGGGATGAGCGCGGCGAGGAGGAGTATCACCGGGATGTCCCACCAGCCGATGGGCACCTCGGAGAGGACGACGGCGGCGACGACGAGGCCCGCCACCGTACCGAGGGCGCGCAGGACCGCACGGGAGAAGACGGAGCCGAAGTCGGGTTTGAGGACGAAGGTGACGGTGAGGGCCACCCAGTACGAACGGGGTACGGCCACCAGGGACACCAGGGCCTGCGCGAGGCCGATACAGAGGGCGAGCCGCAGACCGTAACGCCAGGAGGCTTCGGAGAAGAGCACCCAGCGTGTGGTGGTCCGGAACCGGACGCCGAGCCGGGCGGGCCGCCCGAGGCGGTCGTCGGCGGCGTACGGGTCGGGGTCGGACTCGCGCACCACGGTGGCGGCGTGCCGCAGCGCGCCGTCGACCGCGCGATCGGCGGGGCCCTCGGGCTCGGGCAGCCGCAGTTCGGGGGTCGGGCCGCCGCCCTCGGCGACCGCGTCGGCCAGCAGCCGTACGGCGGCGGCGATTTCGGGGCGGCGGGAGGCCCGCCCGTACAGATGGGCCGCCGCCGCCCCCTCCAGCAGCGGCATCAGGGCGTTGAGCTGGGCGAGCAGCCGTACGAGGGGGCCCCGGCGGCCGTGGTCGCGGGCGCGGCGGGCGAGGATCAGATCGTAGGAGGTGTTGAGGGACTCGGTGACCGCCTGGCGCTTTTCCTCGTACGCCGCCGTCCCCGCCACCGCCAGCAGTTCGGCGACGGCGCGATAGGTGTCGGCGACGGCGGCGCGCTCCGGCATCCGCCGCCGGAAGGGCCACCCGAGCAGGGTGAGCAGAAGCACGAACAGTCCGCCCGCCGAGAGCAGCAGCGGGGCCTGCCACCAGGGCTCCGGCATCGGCAGCCCCGCGCCCACCACCGCGTAGAGCAGCAGGAGCAGCCCGGAGACGGAGGCGACCGCGCCGATCGAGGAGATCATTCCGGAGACCAGGGCGACGAGGGTCAGTACGGCGACGGCGGGCCAGCCGTTCCCGTACACCAAGATGCCGAGGGCGACACCGATCGCGCCGAACAGCTGCGGGACGGCGATGTTGAAGATCCGCATCCGGTACGCGTCTGCGGTGTCGCCGATGACTGCCGCCAGCGCGCCCATGGACACCAGCGCCCCATGGGTGGGCCGGTCCACCGCGAACCCGACCGCGAGCGGCGCGGAGAGCGCCACCCCCGCGCGGACGACCGCCGCCCAGGGCACGGGGGCGGGCTCCGGCCGCAGCGTGTTGAGCAGCCACTCGGGTGGGGACAGCAGTCCCGCTCGGGTCTCCATGGTCAACTCATGCCCCAGGAGGGCGCGTGGGGGCAAGCCCGGGGGCCGGTCGCCGCCCGTGACCTTCGCCGCCTGGTGGTCCTCTTGGCCGGGGTTCTCTTGGCCGGTGTGGCCGTCAGCCCGCTTCGTGCAGTTCGAGCCGTACCAGCAGGGAGCGGTGGTCGGTGTTGTCCAGCTCCAGGAACCTGGCCTTGCGGACGGAGAACTCGTCGCTGATGAGAACGTGGTCGATCTGGGTGCCCAGCGGGCGGCCCACCATGGTCGGCCAGGAGGGGGTGCGCGACGCGCCGCCGAGCGCGGCGGAGGTCCGCAGATCGCCGGCGTCGAGTACGCGGCGGAAGGCGGCATGGTCCTGACCGGCGTTGAAGTCGCCCGCGACGATCGCGGGCGCGTCCTTCACCCCCTTGGCGTAGGTGGTCATACGCCCCAGCTCCCGGCGCCAGTCGTCAACCCCCCTGGGCAGCGGCGGCAGCGGATGCGCGAGCTGTAGGTGCACCTCACGTCCGGCGATCGTCGCGACGGAGCCGGGCATCGCGTGGACGCTCTCTATCCCGGCCGCCTTGCGCAAGGGGTACTTGCTGACGATCGCCGAACCGGAGGCCATGGAGCCGTCGATGACATTGCGGTACGGGTACTCGGCGCGCGAGACCTTGGTGGCCAGCGCGTCCGAGCACTGCTGGGCGCACTCCTGGACGAAGATCAGATCGGGCTTCTCGCGCTGGATGGCCGCGAGCAGGCCCGCCGTCCCGTTCCCGAACTCGACATTCGAGGTGAGGACGTCGAGCTGTGCGACGACCCGGCCGTCCGGGACATCGGCCAGTCCGGTGTCGTACGGCCGGACGAACCATCCGGTGACCGCCAGCACCGTCGCTGCCCACGCCATGCCCACCCGCCAGCGGCCGAGCAGCGCCAGCGCCAGGGCAGCCCCCGCGGGCAGCAGCAGCCACGGCAGGAACGCCAGCAACTGCGGTACGGGGGTGACGGCGTCGGTGTCCGCCACCCGGCAGGCCACCACCACGGTCGGCACGATCAGCAACAGCACCGCGAACCAGACGGCGGCGCGTCGGCCGCCCGAGGGACGCAGCGGTGCGTCCGGCTCGGCGGTCCGTTCCGCGGTCGAGATGGCGCTGTCCAATCGGTCCTCCGTGTCTGGGTCCGTCTGTCGTGTGCCGCCGGGGACGGCACACGGATCGACGCCGCATCGTCATCGAGTCGTCGTCATCGAGTCGTCGTGAGCGGGTCGACGTTCAGCGGGTCTTCGCCGGCGAGTCGTCAATGTGGAGTGCCCCCCATCACCCGGTCACTTCACTCTGAGGACGTCAGTTTCACCGATTTTGTTCCGGCATTGGGGCCCTTGGCGTCAACTCACCGCAAAAGTAAGGCATGAGGATCGGTGGCCGGGGCGGGCCCGGGTCCGGGTCGGGGCGGCCGGGTCCGGGTCGGGGCGGCCGGGCTCGGAGCCGGGCTCGGGGGAGCTGCACGCGGAGTCGAGGTGTTTCACGTGAAACCACGATCAGGGCGCCCCTGCCCGGGTCCCTGCCCCGGTACGCCCCAGCCGCCGCCATACGACCGCGCCCACCACGACCCCCAGGCCCATCAGCCACCACGATGCCGTCCGCAGGGTCGACGTCAGTGCGTCGAACACCGCGCCCGCCGCCGGAAGGTCCACGTCCGGGGGGAGGTCGCGCAGGACGAGTACGCGGCCGACGGCGACCGCGAGCCGGAGCAGAAGGCCGCCCACCGCGAGGGCGACCCCCAGCCCCCCTGACACGACGAGGGCGGGCAGCCGTCGGCGGGCGAGCGGATACGCGGCTACGGCCAGGAGCACGGTCAAGAGCGGCAGCCACACCCAGGCGAGCTGGAGATCGTGGAACGCCTCACGCGCCGCCCCCAGCCGATCCGGGTCCACCACGGCGACCCTGGCGTCCACCACCGGAATCCGGTCGGCGAAGGGCACGCCCTCCAGGCTGAGCTGCCGCTTCACCTGGTCGATCACCGGTGCCAGATCGATACTCGCGGGGTCGCTGTCGGCGCTGGTCAGCGCCTGCTCCACGGCGGTGTGCGCGGCCCGGTTCACGGTGTTCCACGCCGTCCGGTACGGCTCGGTCCCGGCGAAGGAGAGCACCGCGTCGTGCACCAGCTCCCCCATGCTCCCCGGGAGCGGCCCGGCATCGCTTCCGGACAACGGCCCGGCGCCGGCCTGCCGTACCACCTCCTCGGCGATCCGGTCGGCGACGGCATTCCGTACGGCGGACTCCGAGGCGAGCGGTGCCATCGCGGAGACATAACCGTCCGTGTCGCCGATCTCCCGCTCCGCCCACACGGCGAGCACGCTCAGTGGCGCCAGGAGGGCCACGAGCACGATCAGTACCGTCGACACCGCTGAGAGAAGGCTCCGCACCCCTCCAGGGAATGCCGGGCCCGGCGCGCACGCGAGCGGTACTCCGCCGACCGGACGCGCCGACGGCCCCACAGTGGCTCC
>NZ_JBSGUP010000327.1:0-9014 GCF_053607985.1 Streptomyces sp. NPDC055078 | reverse complement strand
CACTCTCCCTCCCTTCGGTCTCGCCGACTCGATCGCCGCTCTCGCCACGTCCTACGCCGTCATGACCGCGCTGACGGCCCGCACCGCCACCGGGCGCGGCCAGGTCGTCGACCTCGCGATCATCGAGCCGATCCTCACGGTCCTCGGCCCGCAGCCGCTCTGGTACGACCAACTCGGCCATGTCCAGCCGCGCACCGGCAACCGCTCCCTCAACAACGCCCCCCGCAACACCTATCGCACCGCTGACGGCCACTGGCTCGCCGTCTCCACCTCCGCCCAGTCCGTCGCCGAACGCGTCATGCGACTGGTCGGCCGGCCCGATCTGATCGACGAGCCCTGGTTCACCACCGGAACCGGCCGGGCCCGGAACGCCGATGAACTCGACCGCGCGGTCGGCGGCTGGATCGCCCGGCGGACCCGTGACGAGGCCATGGACGCCTTCGAGAAGGCGGAGGCCGCGATCGCGCCGATCTACGACGTCCGCGATGTCATGGAGGACCCCCAGTACCGCGCGCTGGACACGGTCACGGAGGTCACCGACCCCGAACTCGGCCCCCTCCGGATGCAGAACGTCCTCTTCCGGCTCTCCGACACCCCCGGCGCCATCCGCTGGGCCGGCCGCCCGCACGGCGCCGACACCGAGGCGGTCCTCACCGAACTCGGCCTGACCGGGGCCGATATCAGCGCACTCCGCACCCAGGGCGCCCTATGACCATCCCCCTCACCTATCTCTACGCACCCGGAGACCGCCCCGAGATCGTCCGCAAGGCCATCGCCTCCACCGCCGATGTCGTCATCGTCGATCTTGAGGACGCGGTCGCCCCCGCCCGCAAGAAATACGCCCTGGCCGCCACGGCCGAACTCCTCGCGTCCCCCCAGCCACTGCCGGTCCATGTCCGCATCAACTCCCACCGGTCCCCCGAGGAGACCGCGACCCTGACCGGTCTCCCCGGCCTCTGTGCTCTCCGTGTTCCCAAGGTCGCACACGGCACTGACATTCACCGGATCGCCGGCCTCGCCCCGGGCGTCCCGCTCTACCCGTTGCTGGAATCCGCGCTCGCGATCGAGCACGCGTTCACCATCGCCACGGCCCACCCCGCCGTCCAGGGCATCGCCCTGGGCGAGGCCGATCTCCGCGCCGACCTCGGTGCCCGGGACGGCTCGTCGCTGGACTGGCCGCGCACCCGGATCGTCATCGCCGCCCGCGCGGCGGGTCTCCCGCCGCCGACGCAGTCCGTGTTCCCCGACATCCGCGATCTCGACGCGCTGTACGCGTCCTGTGCCCATGGCCGCGCACTCGGCTTCCTGGGCCGGGCGGCCATCCACCCCCGCCAGCTCCCCGTGATCGAACGGGCCTTCCGCCCCACCCCCCAGGAGATCGAGGCCGCGGCGGAGGTCGTGAAGGCCGCCGCCACGGACGAGGGGGCGCTCGCCCTGCCCGACGGCCGCTTTGTCGACGCCGCGATCGTGGCGGCCGCCCGGCGCACCCTCTCGCTGGCCCGGCGCGAGGCTCCGCTGTAGCGTCCGCGCACCCGGCACCCGGCACCCCGGGCACCCGCAGACAGCGCGAGGCCGCCAGGACCCTCTCGGGTCGCCGACGGCCTCGCCCTAGCCCTAGCCCTGACAGCCGTACACAGCGCCGGTCGGTCGTACGAGAGCGCTGCGCGGAAACACGTAACACGGAACGATTCGCACGGGACCTGTCGTACGGGACTCCTCGCGCCCCCTTCGTCCGCGGCCTGCCGTACGGCGGTGCGGCGTCACACGGCGGGTGCGGCGCCTGCGGTCAGCCCTTCTTGGACGACCCCGCGTCCGCGTCCGCCTCGGCGGTCGCGGGCTTCCCGCCGCCCCCGGTACCGGCATCGGACCCAGAGTCGGCGTTGGTGTCGGTGTCCGAGCCACCCGGAGCGGCGCCCTTGGTGCCCTCGGGGCCGTCGGCGTCCGCGGAGTCCTCAGCGACGGCGGAGTCCTCGGCACCGGCCGGTTCGACGACCTCCTCGCGCCCCGGCCGCATCCGCGACGAGATCACGATGTACGCCACGGCCAGCAGGAAGACGACGATCGAGGTCCAGACGTTCAGCCGCAGCCCCAGCACCTCGTGCGCCTCGTCGACGCGCAGATACTCGATCCAGGCGCGGCCCGCGCAGTACGCGGCGACATAGACGGCGAACGCCCGGCCGTGGCCCAGTTTGAAGCGGCGGTCGGCCCAGACGACGAGGAGCGCGACCCCGATGCACCACAGGGACTCGTACAGGAAGGTCGGGTGGTAAAGCCCGGCCTCCCGGTTCGCGCCCTCGGTGATCTTGAGCGCCCACGGCAGGTCCGTCTCCTTGCCGTACAGCTCCTGGTTGAACCAGTTCCCCCAGCGGCCGATGGCCTGGGCGATGGCGATGGCCGGTGCGAGGGCGTCCGCCCAGGCCGGCAGGGGGATTCCCCGACGGCGGCAGCCGATCCAGGCACCGACCGCGCCGAACGCGATCGCACCCCAGATCCCGAGGCCGCCCTCCCAGATCTTGAACGCGTCGACCCAGTTCTCACCGTCGCTGAAGTACAGCTGATAGTCGGTGATCACATGGTAGAGCCGACCGCCGACCAGGCCGAAGGGCACGGCCCAGACGGCGATGTCGGCCACGGTGCCGGCTCGGCCCCCGCGGGCGATCCAGCGCTTGTTGCCGTACCAGACGGCGACAAAGACACCGAGGATGATGCAGAGCGCGTAGCCTCGCAGCGGGATCGGTCCGAGATGGATCGCACCGCTCGACGGACTGGGAATGTAGGCAAGTTCCATGGCAGGTCCGACGCTACCCTGCCGGGCGGCGGGCGCGGCAACCTGCCCCGGCAACGTCTGGGTAACGGGCCCGCGCGGGAGCAATGCCCGCCGGCCCCGGACTCAGGGGGATTCCGGGGTCTTCGTCCCCGGCTTCTTGCCCTTGTTCGCCTCGGCGACCCACTTCTTCAGATTCTCCGGGGAGATCTGCTGTCCGCCCTTGTCCGGAAAGATCGATTCCCCGTTCAGCAGGACGGTGGGCGTGCCGCGGAAGCCGCCGTTCTGAAAGGCCGTGTTCGACTTGGCGACCCAGGAGTCGTGCTTGCCGTCGTTCACACAGCTGCGGAAGGCGGGCGTGTCGAGCCCGTCGACCTTGCCCGCCAGCTCGATCAGCCGGTCATTGTCGCCGAAGGCGTCGTCCGGCTCCGGGGGCTGGTTCTGGAACAGCACATCGTGGTACGGCGCGAACTTCCCGGTGTCCTGGGAGCAGGCGGCGGCATTGGCCGCGCGCAGGGAGCCGGTACCGCCCATGTTCCCGTCGATGATCGTGGCGAGGTTGTACTCGATCTTCAGGTCACCGGACTTCTCCAGGTCCTGGAGCGTCTTGCGGAACACGTTCTCGAACTGGGCGCAGACCGGGCAGCGGAAGTCCTCCCAGATCGTGAGTGTCGACGGCGCGTCGACCGCGCCCACCGGGATCGCCAGCTCGTCCTTGCCCGCCACCCCCGATGGCGCGAGCAGCGGTCCCGCCTGGGAGCCGCTCTCCTCGTCCTTGCCCGCGTTGGCCGCGATCACGCCGACGACGGCGGCGAGTCCGAGAACGGCCACCACCGACGCGGAGACGATCAGCACCCGCCGCCGCTTCTCGCGGACCTTCTCCCGCTCGCGCTCCCGCTGGAGCCGCTCCCGGGCGGTCCCTTTCCTTGCCTGATTGTCCTGATTGTTGTCGCTCACATCACCCAAACGAACCGGGGAGGCACGTCCGCGCCTCCCCGGTCCCAGATCCACCCGTACGAGCGATCACGTACGAGCGATGCGTGCTATACGCCGGTGCGCCCCCTGCGTACGCCCTCGGCCAGCTCGGCCGCGAGTTCCCGTACGGCCAGCAGCCCCGCAGGGGTGTCCGGGGCATCCAGGAGGCGCTTGACGAACGCGGAACCGACGATCACCCCGTCGGCGAAGGCGGCGACCTCCCGGGCCTGGTCGGCGTTGGAGACGCCGAGCCCCACGCAGACCGGCAGCGCGGTGGTGGCGCGGGTACGCCGGACCAGGTCCTGGGCCTGCTCGCCGACCGATTCTCGGGTGCCGGTGACACCCATCAGCGAGGCCGCGTACACAAAGCCGGAACCGGCCTCGGTGATCCGGGCGATCCGGGCGTCCTTGCTGCTCGGGGCGACGACGAAGACGGTGGCGAGACCGTGCTTCGCCGCGTGTTCCCGCCATACCGCGGACTCCTCGACCGGCAGGTCGGGCAGGATGCAGCCGGCGCCGCCCGCCTCGGCCAGCTCGGCGGTGAAGCGCTCGACGCCGTACCGGTCGACAGGGTTCCAGTACGTCATCACCAGGACCGGCTTGCCGGTGGCGGTGTGCGCCTCCCGGACGGTACGCATCACATCGGCGATCCTGACGCCGCCCCTCAGGGCGATGTCGTCGGCGGTCTGGATGACCGGGCCGTCGAGCACGGGGTCGCTGTGCGGCAGCCCCACCTCGACGATGTCCGCGCCGCCGTCGAGGACGGCCTTGACCGCCTCGATACCGCCGTCCACGGTCGGGAATCCGGCCGGCAGATAGGCGATGAGCGCCGCCCGGTCGGCGGCCTTCGCCGCGGCGAGCGCCTCGCTCAGCAGTGTCACATTGCCGCTCACTGGGCGTCCTTCCCGTCGTACAGCCCGAAGTAGCGGGCGGCGGTGTCCATGTCCTTGTCGCCCCGGCCGGACAGATTGACGATGATCAGCCCGTCATCGCCCAGCTCGCGGCCGATGTCCAGCGCTCCGGCCAGGGCGTGCGCGGACTCGATGGCCGGGATGATCCCCTCGGTGCGGGAGAGCAGCCGCAGCGCCCCCATCGCCTCGTCGTCGGTGATCGCGCGGTACTCCGCCCGCCCGGTGTCCTTGAGGTACGAGTGCTCGGGGCCGATGCCCGGGTAGTCGAGTCCCGCCGAGATCGAGTACGGCTCGGTGATCTGGCCCTCGTCGTCCTGGAGGACGTACGACCGCGAACCGTGCAGGACGCCGGGCTCGCCCGCCGTCAGGGTGGCCGCGTGCTCGCCGGTCTCGATGCCGTGCCCGCCCGGCTCACAGCCGATGAGGCGTACGGAGGCGTCCGGGATGAAGGCGTGGAAGAGCCCGATCGCGTTGGAACCGCCGCCGACACAGGCGACGGCCGCGTCCGGGAGCCGTCCGGCGCGCTCCAGGATCTGGCGGCGTGCCTCCACTCCGATGACGCGGTGGAAGTCGCGCACCATCGCGGGGAAGGGGTGGGGGCCCGCGACCGTACCGAAGAGATAGTGCGTACGGTCCACATTGGCGACCCAGTCGCGGAACGCCTCGTTGATGGCGTCCTTAAGCGTGCGGCTGCCTGAGGTCACCGGGATGACCTCGGCACCGAGCATCCGCATCCGGGCGACATTGAGCGCCTGGCGCTCGGTGTCGATCTCGCCCATGTAGATCGTGCACTCCAGGCCGAAGAGCGCGCAGGCGGTCGCGGTCGCGACCCCGTGCTGGCCCGCGCCGGTCTCGGCGATGACCCGGGTCTTGCCCATGCGCCGGGTGAGCAGCGCCTGCCCGAGCACATTGTTGATCTTGTGCGAGCCGGTGTGGTTCAGATCCTCCCGCTTGAGGAAGATCCGCGCCCCGCCCGCGTGCCCGGCGAACCGGGGCACCTCGGTGAGGCTGCTGGGGCGCCCGGTGTAGTTGACCAGGAGGTCGTCCAGCTCGGCGGCGAAGGCGGGGTCCGCCTTGGCCTTGTCGTACTCGACGGCGACCTCGTCGACCGCGGCGACGAGCGCCTCGGGGATGAACTTGCCGCCGAAGTCGCCGAAGTATCCGGCGGCGCTCGGGACATGACCCTCTGGGTCCGGGATGAAGAAGTCGGAAGTCATCCGGCGTACTCCTCGATGGGGCTCGACGGCCCCGGAAGTTCGTGTGCGAAGGTGTGCGAAATGGGTGCGTAAGGTGCGCGTCAGATGTGTGGCAGATGTGCGTCGGAGGTGGCGAACGACGCGAGGACGCCGTGGCCGCCCGGTGTGCCGCGCCGGGGTGACCGTTCATCGCCGTAACCGAACCGGGAACCGTCACCGTACGAAGCCGGGAGCCGTCATCGTACGAGCCGGGCAATCATCACCCCGCGAACCGGGGCGACCTTCGCCGTACGGCTGCCGGAACCCGGCACTGTCGGGGCACCGGGAGACCCGGAGGCGCTCCGACAGCCGCCGACCGGACGCGGTATCGCAGTCCCGGTACCGCAGTCCCGGTACCGCAGTCCGGACCTGACCGGCTGCCGGGCAGCGCCCCGGGCCGGGCCGGGCCCACCGCAGGGGCGGGCCGGACCGACGGGCGGCAGACGACGGCGCCCCGTGCGCCGGACCCGGGCCGGGTTGCGGCCGACCCGGGTCAGGCGTGGGCCGGGTGTGGGTCAGGCGGGCGCGGTCGGCGGGTGCCATCGCATGCCGTTGACCTGGCCCGGTTCGGAGCCGATGACGTAGCGGACCCGGCGCCCGTGCACCTGCCGGGCCGGAGCGCGGCAGCCGCGGGGGCGGCAACCGCGCGCCAGGCGCGCGTACGCGTCACCGGGCGCCGGGCGCGGGCGCGTCCGGCGGGAACGGGCGGGCGGCATGGACGGGGTCAGCTCCGCCCGTGGCGCAGGGCGGGGTGGGCTCCCGCGGCGACCAGATCGGCGACGGCCGACTTGGGGTCGCGACCGGTGACCAGGGACTCGCCGACGAGCACCGCGTCGGCGCCCGCATTCGCGTAGGCGATCAGATCGTGGGGGCCGCGCACCCCGGACTCGGCGATCTTGACGATATGCGCGGGGATCTCGTCGGCGACCCGGTCGAACGTGGCACGGTCGACCTTGAGCGTCTTCAGATCACGGGCATTGACACCGATGATCTTCGCGCCTGCCTCCACCGCCCGCTCGACCTCGTCCTCGTCGTGGACCTCGACGAGCGGGGTCAGCCCGATGGACTCGGCGCGCTCGATCAGCGAGACGAGGGCCTCCTGCTCCAGCGCGGCGACGATCAGCAGCACCAGGTCGGCGCCGTACGCACGGGCCTCCCACAGCTGATAGGCGGTGACGATGAAGTCCTTGCGCAGCACGGGGATGTCGACCCGCGCGCGGACGGCCTCCAGGTCTGCGAGCGAGCCGCCGAAACGGCGCTCCTCGGTCAGTACGGAGATGACGGCCGCGCCGCCCGCCTCGTAGTCAGCGGCGAGTCCGGCCGGGTCCGCGATCGCGGCGAGCGCGCCCTTCGACGGGCTGGAGCGCTTGACCTCGCAGATCACCTGGACACCCTCGCCGCGCAGGGCGGCCACGCCGTCCTTGGCCGCCGGAGCCTTCGCGGCGCGCTCCTTGAGCTCGTCGAGGCTCACACGCGCCTGCCGCTCCGCGAGGTCGGCGCGCACGCCTTCGATGATCTCGTCGAGCACACTCACCCGAGCGGCCCCCTTCCGGGACGTGGATGGTTAAGGATCAGCCATGTCGATGGTATCCGCAGGAGGGCTCCGGCCTCGCATCCGGTTGACGCCCGTCCCACGGACTGGGACTCCGCACAGCGGCTGACCAGCCCCTGCGAGGGCCCGTTCACGGTGCGAGCGCTGAGCCGAAGGGCAGATTCCGGACGATGCTGAAGATCAGTACGGAGCCGCCGAGCGCCCACCACCAGACAGGGGCGACGGAGATACGCAAGGGTGTTCCCCTAACGGCGCGAATCAGCCACATCGTCCACACCACGGCGAAGACGAGATAGCCGGCGACGGCGACGGCGTTGGCCCCGAGAGCGGTGCCCAGATCGCCGTGGATGAAGGCGTGGGCGCTGCGCAGGCCCCCGCAGCCGGGGCAGTACAGACCGCTGACGTCGAGCAGGGGGCAGACGGGGTAGTGGCCCGGTTCATTGGGGTCGATCGCGCCGACGTAAGCGAAGGCGGCGGCCACCCCGGCGATACTCGCCAGGGGGGCGGCGAGACGGCGGGCGAGAGGGGCGGGCCCGGGAGCGCGTCCAGGTGCGCGGCCGGGCGTGACAGGAGAAGTCATGGCGTCCACCCCGTGATTCTCTCCACTGACACGGAAAGACGCAGCCCGGCGGCGGCCGGACCGCGTCTCGAACCGCCGGTCGTCCGGGGCTCCTCTGCCCTCGGACTTCCTCGGACCGGAGCCGGGAATCAGACCGTGGACCGCGCCGGCGCGGGCTCGACGGCACGCCGCTGCACCTGGGAGGCGTGCTCGCGGGCCCGTACCCGGTCCTCGGACTCCTTCGGCATGCCGAGACCGGCGGACTTCATCGCCATACCGACGACGGGACCGAGGAAGACGATCGCCAGACCGCCCCAGAAGCCGAGCGGGTTGACCGCGACCATGAAGACGCCTGCGACGCAGAAACCGAGAAACGAGATGGTGACACCGGTCCAGGCGGCCGGGGTGTGTCCGTGGGCGGTGCCCGACATGAGTAGCTCCTTGTGGCTGGTGCTCTGTGGGGTGCGCCGTCGGCCCACCCGCGATGAGCTGGTGCTGAGCGGATGAGCCGGACGCTCGTCTCCCATTGTCGCGTACGCCGCGCGAAGCGGTGCGCAGGGGGTCGTACGGCTCGGTGACCTCAGCGGGAGGTGGGGTCCTCGCCCCGGTCCAGGGCCTTCCACAGGTCCTCGGGCCGGTCGGGGTCGACGGCCGGTGCCTTACGGGTCCGGGGCGTGCCGTCGCGCTCGTAGCGGCCGGACATGGCGGGCCACTGCCGGCCGTAGCGGAGTGCGAGCAGCCCGGCGAGCAGGATCAGGGCGCCTCCGGCGACGGTCACATAGGGCCAGGGGGTGTGGGTCAGCGCGTCGATCGTGGCGGCCGTGTCGCCGGTGGTCCGGGCGGCCTTCTCGTCCAGGGCCGCGCTGTCGGACGCGCCGGAGAAGGCGGCGAACGCCGCGCCCGCCCCACTGAGGGCGAGCAGCGCGGCGACCAGGAGCCGGGCCGCGCCGCGTACGGCGAAGACGGCCACGAGCGCCGCCAGGCCGACGACGGCGAGAGCGGTGGGGACGCCGGTGAC
>NZ_JBSGUP010000326.1:0-9028 GCF_053607985.1 Streptomyces sp. NPDC055078 | reverse complement strand
GAGCGAGCGGATCGGCCGCTGGGAGGTGCGTTCCTTCGACGGCACCCCGCTGGTCACGATCGGGGGCTGAGTGGGAGCGGCCGGTCCGGTGGGCGGCCGGGGCGCGGCCGGTCCGGTGGGCGGTCGAGCGCGTGCCCAGCGGGCGGCCGGGAATCAGCGGCCCCGGACGAGCCGGGACCGCCCGGGGAAGCACGGCCCGGAAGCACGGCCGGCCCGGGGAAGCGCGGTCGCCCCGGGGAGCGCGGCCGGCCCGGCCCGGTCATTTCAGCAGCCGGGAGAGCCGGCGGTCGGCGAGTGGCTTGCCGCCGGTCTGGCAGGTGGGGCAGTACTGGAGGGAGGAGTCGCTGAACGACACCTCGCGGATGGTGTCCCCGCAGACCGGGCACGGCTGACCGGTACGGCCGTGGACGCGCAGTCCGCTCTTCTTCTCGGCCTTGAGCCGCCCGGCCGCCACACCGCGCGAACGCTCGACGGCTTCGCCGAGCGTGGTGCGCAGGGCTTCGTAGAGCCCGCTGATCTCGTCGTCGCCGAGGTTGTGCACGGGTTTGAAGGGGGACATCCTCGCGGCGTGCAGGATCTCGTCGCTGTAGGCGTTGCCGATGCCGGCGATGAGGCCCTGGTCGCGGAGCGCACCCTTGATCTGCCGTCGCTCCCCCGCGAGCAGCGCGGCGAAGGCGTCCCGGTCGAAGCCGTCGGCCAGGGGGTCGGGGCCGAGCCGGGCGACCCCGGGGACATCGGCCGGGTCGTGCACGAGATGGACGGCGAGGCGTTTGGCGGTGCCCGCCTCGGTGAGGTCGAAGCCGCTGCCCGACGCGAGGACGGCCCGCAGGGCGAGCGGCCCCCTGCCGGGCCGGGGCGGAGCGGCCGGGAGTTCGTCCTGCCAGCGGAGCCAGCCCGCGCGGGCGAGATGGATGACCAGATGGAGACCGCCGGCGCCGATGTCCAGCCACTTGCCGTGCCGGTCCACGGCGGTGACCTCGGCGCCCTCGACGGCGGTGAGCGGAGGGTCGTACGTCTTGAGGACGCTGATCGCCAGCGGCAGCACGCGGGTGATCCGCTGTCCCACCAGATGGCTGTCGAGAAACTCTCTCAGCGATTCGACTTCGGGCAGTTCCGGCATGCATCCCAGGGTGCCGCAGGGGCGCGGAGACCGCAGGTCAGCCCGGAGCGACGGCCGTGGTGGGGCGTGCCACGACTCCATGGCGCCCCGGCCCAGGTCGTTTCTGGTGGTCCCCCTACGCGCGGGGGCGTGGGAGGTACCCCCAGGCTGGGTCAGTGAGCGGGGTCTGGTCGGGGTCTCCCCGGGCCCGCTTGGGGCCAGGTGGGGCACCTCCCACGCCGGAGGTCCCCCCCCACCGGGCCGACCGGGCCCAGGGGGAGCGCGGCACCACCGCACGCGAGCCCAGCAGGATCCATCAGACGCGGCCTACAGCACCAGGTCGAGCAGCAGGGCCGTCTCCTCCCCCAGGCCCCGGGCCAGCCGGTCGAGATCGGGGACGGCCTTGCCGTCAGCGACCAGGCCGACATGGACCTGACCGCCGTAGATGGTCAGCGCGACCGCCAGGGACTGGCCGCGCGCGAGCGGCGCCATCGGGTAGATCGCGTGGAGGGGGCAGCCGCCGAGCGACAGGGCCGAGCGGGGCAGCGGGACGCTGGTCACCAGGATGTCGAAGAGCATCCGGGCGGCTCCCCCGGCCAGGGGGGCGCCGAACCGGTGGGCCAGGGGCGGCAGTTGGTCGGCGAGTACGGCGAGCGCGCCGGCCCCTCGATGGGGTCCCGCCGCCCTGTTGCGGTCCATCGCCCGGCGGACGGCGTCGAGCCGCGCGCGGGGGTCGTCCTCGGCGACGGGCAGTTCGAGGAGGTACGCGGAGAGCTTGTTGCCGGAGCCGGGCGGGCTGCCGGGTCGGCGGCGGGAGACGGGAACGAGCGCGCGGGGTCCGGTGGCGGGCAGCCGTTCGCCGCGCTCCACCGCCCAGCGCCGCAGGGCGCCCGCGACGATCGCGAGCAGGACGTCGTTCGCCGTGCCGCCGACCGCCTTGCGGACCCGGCTCACATCCTCCAGGTCGAGTACGGCGGTGCCCAGCCGGCGGGTGCCGCTGGGGCCGGCCGCGAGGGCGGGCAGTCCCCGGGGGTCGAGCCGGCTGGCCCGTACGACGGAGGCGCCGACCCCCACCGCCCGGCCGAGGCCGTCGATACGGTCGCGGGCGAAGCCGAGGAGTCCGCGCGGGTCGGCGAAGCCGCGGCGCGCGGGAACGGGCCCGCTCCGCCGTACCCCGGCCCGCCGGGCGCCCGCGATCTCGTCGAAGATGCCCGCGCCGATCGCGACGGCCCGCATGCCGTCCGCGAGGGCGTGGTGGAGTTTGACCAGGACGGCGAAGGCGCCGCCCGGCTCCGAGGTGAGGAGAAACATCTCCCAGGGCGGACGCCCCCGTTCGAGTGGCCGTTCCATGAGTTCACCGGCGATCCCGGTGGTCAGGGCGGTGAAGTCGCCCGGTGGGAGGCGGACATGGTGGACATGGCGCCGTACGTCGAAGTCCGTGTCGACGGCCCAGGCCGCGCCGCCGACGGGCAGCAGGACGTCCCGTACATGCATCCGCAGCCTGCGGATCGCGGCGGTGCGGGTGGCGAGCAGTTCGAGCAGGCCCTCGCTGTCCTGACCGGTCTCCGCGGGGTCGAAGAAGGCGAGGGCACCGAGGTGCATGGGGTGCCCGGTGGACTCCAGGTGCCAGAACGCCAGATCCAGGGGGGCGAGAAGCTCGCTGCTCACGGTGTCCTCATGTCCTTGAAGGCTCTTGAAGGTCTTGCAGGTCTTGCAGGTCTTTGATGACCTTGAATATCCATGAATATCCACGAAACATCCTCGAAAGACCCCCCGAAGGATGGTCTCGGAAGGCCGGAGAATGCGCAGTCAATCGCCTTCGGTCGGTTACGGTCAAGCACGATCGATTAACGCACAGTTAATATCGTGTCGTCAGGGCTCGCTCGTTCTGTCCGGCACCAGGAACTCGCACCACACGCACTTGCCGGTGCCCCGCGACTCCACACCCCAGGCGTCCGCCAGCCGGTCGACCAGCAGCAGCCCCCGCCCGGAGACGCCCGACTCGCCCGCGTCCCGCCGTCTGGGCAGGGCACTGGAGGAGTCCTCGACCTCCACCCGCAGCCGCCGTTCCGGGCCCGCCAGCACCCGGGTCGTCAGGGTCGCGCCGTCGTCCGTGTGCAGCAGGGCGTTGGTGATCAGCTCGTCGGCGGCGAGTTCGATCTCGTCGGCGCGCTCTCCCGCGCCCCAGGCCCGTACGGCCGAACGGACCATACGGCGGGCCGAGCGCAGCTCCTCCGGCTCGTTCTGGGCCACCCGCTGCCGGAGCCGGCCGCCCGGCTGCTCGGTGACCTGGCCCCGGCGCCGCAGCAGCAGGAGCGCCACGTCGTCGTCGCCACCCCGCTCGTCCACCACCTCGCACAGATGGTCGGCGAGGAGCTGGATGTCGCGCGGGCCGCCGCGTACCAGCGCGGTCAGCAGCTGCATTCCGTCGTCGAGGTCGGATCCGGGCTGTTCGACCAGCCCGTCGGTGTAGAGGAGGAGGGTCTGCCCCGGGTCCAGTTCCTGGGTGGTGACGGGATACTCCAGCCGGCCGAACTCCGCCGAGAGACCCAGCGGCAGTCCGCCGTCGACCGGCACTCTGCGGCAGCTGCCGTCGGTGTCCCGCAGCAGCGGATCGACATGGCCGGCGCGCACCATCCGCACCACCCCGGTCGTCAGGTCGGCCTCGGCGTAGAGACAGGTCGCGAAGCGGTCGGTGTCCAGTTCGTGCAGGAAGACCGAGGCACGGGCCATCACGGTGGCCGGGGTGTGCCCCTCGGCGGCATACGCCCGCAGCACGATCCGCAGCTGTCCCATCACGGCCGCCGCGTCGGTGTCGTGCCCCTGGACGTCCCCGATGACGGCGCCGACCCGGCCGCCGGGCAGCGGGATGATGTCGTACCAGTCGCCGCCGATGTCTCGGCCCATGCGCGCCGAGCGGTAGCGCACCGCGAGCTGCGCCCCGGGCACCCGGGGGATCCGGCGCGGCAGCATCGCCTGCTGGAGCCCCTCGGCGAGATCGTGCTCCTGGTCGTAGAGCACGGCCCGCTGGACGCTCTGCGCGATGCTGCTGCCGAGGGCGACCAGCACGTCGCGCTCCTCGGCGCTGAAGCCGTCGCGGTCCCGGTAGAGCAGCCCGAGCGCGCCGAGCGGGCGGGCCTGGGCGATCAGCGGCAGATAGGCGGCTGACTCCACGCCGAGGCTCTTGATGTACGGCCAGAGCGCCGGATACGACGTGGCGAACTCCTCCCGGGACTCGATGAAGCGGGGGGCCAGCGTCCGCACCACCTCGTTCAGCGGGAACTGGTTGTCCTCCAGCCGTGAGTAGAGGTTCCCCGGCACCACTCCCTCCGGCCCCTCCGCGACCAGGTGGATCCTGCCGCCCGGTTCCAGCAGCCCCAGCACCAGACGGGCCGCGCCGAAGTGCTCAAGCCCCTGGGCGTCGCGCAGGACGTCGATGACGTCCCGCACGGTCCGGGCGTGGGCGAGTGCGGCGGTCGTGGACTCCACGACGCTGGTCCGCCGACGGCGCGCGGCGTCCGCCTCCATCCGGGGCGTGGCGTCGGCCAGCTCGTCGGTGGCGTCGCGGACGATCCCGATGATGCGCCGAGGGCGGCCGGTGGCGTCACGGCGTACGTACCCCTGGGTATGGGTCCAGCGCAGGCTGCCGTCGCCGCGCCGGATACGGAAGTACGCGCCGTACCGCTCGTCGCCGTTCTTCAGCGCCTGGGACACCAGGCAGTCCAGCCGGGCCGCCTCCTCGGGCGGTATCCGGGCCGCGAGACTCTCCCGGCGGCCGTCGTAACCGCCGGGCGGCAGGTCCAGCACTCTCAGCGCGGGCGGGTCGAGATGCAACCGTCCGCTGACCAGGTCCCAGTCGAAGCTGCCCATACGGTTGAGCGTGAGGCTTACGTCCGGGCCCGCCGGCCAGTCGTCGGGAAGCGACAGGGCCCCCGCTACCCGATCAACCATGGGGCCACTCTGTCATCATTTGTCGGATTCTTCGACTGTCGGGCGGGCCCGCTCAGCCCGCGAAGGTGTCCGGCTCGGTCGCCTCTTCCTCCGGAGGCAGCACCAGCTCGGGGTCGGACGGGACGATGTCCTCGTCGGACGGCGTGTCCGGGTCGGTGGGTGCGTCCGGGTCCGCGGGCAGGGGTGCGGACTCGCCCGGCGGGTCCACCGGGGGCAGGGAGCCGGGGTCGGACGGCACCTCGGGCGGGCAGCCGCCCGGGGCCGTGGCGGCATCCGGCTCCCCGGTCCCGGGCGGCGTGGCGCAATCAGTGGCAGTGGGGTCGGCGGGGTCCGGCACAGCGGTATCGCCCGGATCGGGCGCGGGCGGATAGGTGTAGATGTCGTCCGGAGTGACGGGTGGGATCACCTCGGGCCGTCTGTCCTGCTCGCCGTCGCTGCCGGTCCGCCGGTCGATCCAGGTGCTGTTGCCGACATTGACGATGAGCAGACTGTCCATGACCTGGGGGGTGGGCTTGACGACGACGACCCGGCCGGCCTGGTAGCCGCCCCAGGGCCTGCCCTGGTGGATCACGCCGCCCTTGGCCGCGACGGGGGGCTTGAGGGGGTTGCCGCAGGCGCAGCGCACCCGGGGTGCGCCGTGCCGGTCGACCAGGACGGCGGTCCCCGCCTGGAGCACGGCCTGATAGGCGTCGGCCGACCGGTTTCGGTAGGCGTGGTTGGTGACCCGGGTGTCGGCACGCAGGACGACGGGCGTCAGCTCGCGCAGAAACCCGGGGAGGTCCGCCCGGGAGATCCCGGCGCCGCGCGCGAACGCGTCCGCGCGGGCGGTGTCCCGGCGCAGCAGGGCGAGCTGTGCCCCCATGTCGCAGCTGCCGATGTCCCGGGTGCCGCCATACAGGCCGGGGGTGGCGCCCGAGAGGGTGCGCAGGGTGTGCCCCCGGGTGGGGGTACGGCTGGTCATGTCCTGGGCCGCGGCCTCGCCGGGCGGGGGCGCGGAGACGGCGCGGGCGCTCGACGCGGTGTACGGGTCGGGCCCCCGGGCGGCGGCCGGCTGGAGGACGACCTCCTCGTCCGGGTCGGCCACCGCGACGCTGTCCCCGCCGCATCCGGCGAGCAGCGGACCGAGGGTCAGTGTGACGGACAGCGCGGCGGCGGCCGGCCACCGCACACGGATCGAACCGCGGACCGAACCGCGGCTCGAGCCGCGGATCGACCGAAGGACCGGCCCACGGATCGACCGACGGACCGGTCGGCGGCGCATGGAACGCACGGACATCTCCCACCTCTTCGCCCTGATGTGTTCCTCAAGTTCTGCCGGAGTCCTGACCCGTCCGCCACTTGAACGCGTTCAGCGGGCTGCGTAGGCTCGACGGATGGGGAGTTGAACGCGTTCAGATCCAGAGGTGGGTGGGATGTCCGTACTGGTCAACCTGATCGTGTGGCTCGGGCGCCGCACCACCGGCCGGGCCCGGGAGCGCCGGACGGCCGACGCTTCGTCGGCGGGGCGCGCGTCCATTCGGCGCACGCTCGGTTACCCGGGGGTGGGCGCCACCCGGCTCGGACCCATGCCCGACGGTTATCGCCATCTCCACCACACCGTCCGGATCGGCCGGGGCCGCGAGGTCTTCGCGGCGGCGGGCACGGCCGTCCTCACCTGGCGGATGCACCGCGCCTCGGGCTTCCGGCTGCGCGCCACGGCACCGCGCGCCGAGCCGGGAGTGCGCGTCGAGGTCTCGGCCGGCGCGGGGCCGCTGCGGATCAGCGCGCCGTGCGAAGTCGTGTGGCAGGCGGCCGAGCGCCATCGCACGGGGTTCGCGTACGGCACGCTCCCCGGTCACCCGGAGTGCGGCGAGGAGTCCTTCGTCGTGGACATCCGGGACGACGGCTCGGTGTGGTTCACCGTCATGGCCTTCAGCCGGCCGGCCCGCTGGTACACCCGGCTCGCGGGGCCGCTGGTGCCGGTCCTCCAGCGCCGGTACGCCCGGCGGCTCGGCCGGACGGTGCGCCGGCTCGCCGCGCACGATACTGGAGGTGATGGACTGGTTCGGTGACGGTGACTACTGGCTGAGCCGGCTGGTGTTCCAGCGGGCGCTGGCCGCCGTGTACGTGGTCGCGTTTCTCACCGCCGCGCTCCAGTTCCGGGCCCTGATCGGCGAGCGGGGCATGCTGCCTGCACCCGCCCAGCTGCGCCGGACCTCCTTCCGCCAGGCCCCGGGGCTCTTCCGGCTGCGCTACTCCGACCGGCTGTTCGCTCTCTCGGCCTGGACGGGGGCCGCCCTGGCGGCGGCGCTGGTCGCGGGCGCGGCGGACCGGGTGCCGCTAGCCCTGGCGATGGCGTGGTGGGCGGTGCTGTGGGTGCTCTATCTGTCGATCGTCGGCGTAGGGCAGACCTGGTACGGATTCGGCTGGGAGTCGCTGCTGCTGGAGGTGGGCTTCCTCGCCGTCTTCCTCGGCAACGAGCGTACGGCCCCGCCCGTCCTGGTCCTCTTTCTGCTGCGCTGGGTGCTGTTCCGGGTGGAGTTCGGCGCGGGGCTGATCAAAATCCGGGGGGACCGCTGTTGGCGCGATCTGACCTGTCTGTACTACCACCACGAGACCCAGCCGATGCCGGGCCCGCTGAGCTGGTTCTTCCACCGGCTGCCCCGGCAGGTCCACCGGATCGAGGTGGCGGCCAACCATGTGGCCCAACTACTGCTTCCCGTGCTGCTGTTCACCCCGCAGCCGATCGCGAGCGCCGCCGCCGGGGCGATCGCGCTCACCCAGCTGTGGCTGGTGCTCTCAGGAAACTTCTCCTGGCTGAACTGGCTGACCATCGCCCTCGCCCTGTCCGCCGTGGACGGCTCGCTGGTCGCCCGCCCGCCCGCGCTGCCCGCCACCCCCCTCTGGTACGAGGCCGTCGTCCTCGCGGTCACGGCGCTGGTGGTGTTCCTGAGCCGCCGCCCGCTGCTCAATCTGTTCTCCCGGCACCAGGCGATGAACCGGTCCTATGACCCGTTCCACCTGGTCAACACGTACGGCGCGTTCGGCACGGTGGGGCGGGTGCGCCAGGAGCTGGTGGTGGAGGGCACGGACGAGACGGTGCTCCACCCGGGCACGGTGTGGCGGGAGTACGGCTTCAAGGGCAAGCCCACGGACGTGCGGCGGGTGCCGCGCCAGTTCGCCCCGTACCATCTGCGGCTCGACTGGATGATGTGGTTCGCCGCGCTCTCCCCCGCCTACGCCCGCTCCTGGTTCGGGCCGTTCGTGGAGCGGCTGCTGGCGAACGACCGGGACACCCTGCGGCTGCTGCGGCACAACCCGTTCCCCGGGGCCCCGCCCGCGTATGTCAGGGCCCGGCTCTACCACTACCGCTTCACCACCTGGCGGGAGCTGCGGACCACCGGGGCCTGGTGGCACCGTACGTACGTCCGGGAGTATCTGCGGCCGACGAGGCTGGGCTGAGCGGGGGGCCGGGCACCGCGCGCCGGGTGAGCCGGCCCCTGGTGAGCGGGGCCGCCGCCATGACCCGGTGAACTGGGGCGATCTCCGCACCGGAGTGTGCCGCACAGGGGTGTGCCCCCCGCCGATGGCAGGGGGCACGATGGCGCAGGTCCGCTCAGTCGACGCCGGGAAGAATGTGCGGCTCGGCGAGGTCTTCCTCGTATCCCGCCAGCCGGATCGGAGCCGATCGGGCCCAGACCTCCAGGCTGCCCAGCTCGTCGGGCCGTGCGACCCGCTCGCTGTTGCGTTCCGGCGGTCTCTTCTCGTGCTTCTTCACATCAGATGTCACCGCGCACTCCTCTGTGTCGCGTAACTGGGACAAGGGCGGTTCGGTCGCGGTGGCGCCGGCACTCGGGCGGGACCGCAGCCTGGTTGCAGACGTGTCCCTGGACGGCCAAGGGGTTTTCATGGACCCCTTGGTGGCATCCGTGCCCACCAGACTAACCAAATGAGCAGAACGCCGCTCGATGGGGCCGATCATTCCACTCAATTCAGGCC
>NZ_JBSGUP010000325.1:0-9029 GCF_053607985.1 Streptomyces sp. NPDC055078 | reverse complement strand
CACCCGCCGGGAGGCGTTCGGCTCGTGTGCCGACCGGCGCGGGCCGTCTGCGGGCGGGCGGCGCCGGCAGGTCATGCCGCAGCCGCAGTCGCACAGAGCGCCCCGTCCCGATCCGATCCGGCCGCGCCCGGTCATGTCTCCCGACACCAACCCACTGTCGTAAGAATCGTCATTCACATCGTGCGGCATCAAGGCACTCCCGTTCAAGCCCCCTGAACGCCCTCAACCGAAACCCGCGCGCCCTTCACCCCCCGCACACAGGACCGTGCCGACGGTATGCAGCCGAGGCTACTGGCCCTACCCACAGGCGAAACAACGGCTGCTCCGGGAGTCGCACCCGGCCCGACCGCCTCGGCGGCCGGGCCGGGACCGGCATGCGCACCACGACGGCGGGCGACAACCCTGGTGCGGTATAGACCGATGCGAAGTTCCCGAACGGTTGTTGACTTTCAACTTTTGCCGGGCCTACAGTCCCCCGAAACGCGATCCCCCCGAGCACAGCCGCCTTCCTCCACGGGCATTTCAGCCACGGACCGCAGGGATCGCCGGAAGGAACAGCGATGAGGCAGCGAACGCAATTGGCTCGAAGAACATTCGGCGGGGCGGCGGTCGCCGCCACGCTGGTGATGGCGACCGCCTGCTCCCCCGGCAGCGGAGCGGGCGACTCCGACGAGGTGAAGGTCGCCGTCGTGACGCCGCTGAGCGGCGACTACTCCCATCTCGGGAAAGAGTTCCAGATCGGCTTCAAGGCCGGTCTCGACCATCTGACCAAGGGCACCGACGAGGTCGACGGCAAGAAGATCAAGGTCGCGTACGCCGACTCGACCGGTGACCCCACCACCGCGGTCTCCGTCGCCAAGGACCAGATCGCCAAGGGCTCACAGTTCGTCCTCGGAACGATCACCTCGGGCGAGTCGATCCAGTTGGCACCGCTCGCCGCGAAGGAGAAGGTCATCTTCATGCCGATGGCGACGACCTCCACTCTCCTCGGCGTCAACAAGTACACCTTCCCGTCGAACTTCAGCGATGTGCAGAACGTGCTGACGATGCTCGGCGCGGTGGGAGACGTCCAGGGCAAGCGCGTTCAGGTGGTGACCCATGACAACACCTACGGCAAGGCCAGCCTCGCGGCGGTCGAGCGCACCTTCGGCAAGGCGGGTGCCACCATTCTGCCGGCGGTCAAGGTGCCCGACTCCACGACCGACTTCATCCCGGCGGCGCAGAAGGTGAAGAACGCCAAGCCCGACATCGTGGCGATGTTCTGGGCCCTGCCGAACGACGCCGGCTTCGTGGAGACCCTGGCGAGCCAGCGGGCCCTGGACGGCGCCCAGCTCGTACGGAGCATGCCGGCCGAACCCACGTTCCCCGCGTTCCGGGGCATCGAGGACCGGACCCTGTTCTCGGCGTACTACGACCCGAGCATCGTGGAAGGAACCATGGCCGAGCATCTCAAGACGTCAGCCAAGAAGTTCGGCAAGCTCGGCCGGCAGGGCGGCGGCGGCTTCCGTACGGCGCAGATGCTCGTACGCGCCATCGAGGCAGGACCGGACGTGGAGGACCGGATCAAGGCGCTCGAAGGCTGGAAGTTCGACTCCGTCAAGGGCCCGACCGAGATCCGGGCCAAGGACCATGTCGTCCTCCAGCCGATGCCGGTGGCCCGGCTCACGGACAAGAACGGCAAACTCACTCTCACCCCGGTGAAGACTCTTGAGCCCGCGGCCACCGCTCCGTGACGGCACGCCGGGCCCCCGCCCGGCGGCGGATCGCGCCGGCACCGCGCCCCGGGCCGGGGCGGCACCCGCACTGGAGATCGAGGGGCTGTCGCTGTCGTTCGGCAGCGCCGAGATCCTCAAGGACGTCTCGCTCACCGTCCCCCAGGGCACATTCCTCGGGATCATCGGTCCCAACGGGGCGGGGAAGACCAGTCTGCTCAACGCGATCGGCGGATCGGTCCGCGCGACCTCGGGAAGCCTGCGGATCCTCGGGCAGGACATGACCACGGCGACCGTGCCACAGCGGGCGGCGCTCGGCCTCGGCCGGACGTTCCAGGTCTCCAGCGTCTTCGGGACGCGCTCGGTGGCGGAGAACATCTGGCTGGCTGCCGCCGCGTCGGACGGGACCTGGAAGGACCTGTTCCGTCTCGGCCGCGGACGGGACCGCTACGCGGACCGGGTCGAGCGGAGCCTGGAGCGGGTGGGACTGACCGACCGGCGGGCGTCCCCGGCCGCCGGACTCTCCCACGGTGAGAAACGGAAGCTGGAGCTGGGGATGGTGCTGGCGACCGACGCACGGGTGCTGCTGCTCGACGAGCCGATGGCCGGGATGGGCATCGAGGAGGTGCCCGCACTGATGGAACTGATCAGCGCCATGCACGCCGAGGAGCACCGCACGGTCCTCATCGTCGAACACCATCTGGAGGCGATGATGGGGCTGGTCCAGGAACTCGCCGTGATGCACCACGGCAGTCTGCTCGCCCATGGCCCCGTCGCCGGTGTCGTATCCGATCCGGCGGTCCGCCAGGCGTATCTCGGGGAGGAGCTGTGACCACGAGCCCACCCATCCTGCGCGTCCGGGACCTGCACGCCTGGATCGGCGAGTCCCATATCCTCCACGGCCTGGACTTCGATGTCCGCCAGGGCCATGTCACGGGACTGCTGGGCCGCAACGGCGTCGGCAAGACGACCACGCTGCGCGGCATCATCGGCCAGGTCGAGACCAAGGGCGTGATCGAGTACTCCGGCCAGGACATCACCGCGGTGGAGACGTACCGGATCTCCCGGCTCGGAGTCGCCTATGTGCCGGAGGACCGGGAGATCTTCGCCGGTCTGACGGTCGGCGAGAACCTGGTCCTCGCCGACCGTGGCCGGACAGGTGCCCGGGAGGAGAAGGTGTTCGGGCTCTTTCCCGAGCTGAAGCTCCGCTACCGGCAGCGGGCGGGCACCCTGTCCGGCGGCCAGCAGCAGATGCTGGCGCTGGGCCGGGCCCTGATGAACGACGACCGGCTGCTGCTCGTCGACGAACCGACGAAGGGCCTCGCGCCCCTGCTGGTGGACGAGGTCGCCGAGGCGCTCGCCCGGGTCGCGGAGACCACCACGGTGCTGCTGGTGGAGCAGAATCTGCGCGCCATCAAGCGGATGGTCCGGCACTGCGTGGTGATCGACCACGGCACCGTCGCCCACACCGGTCCGGTCGACGAACTGTTCGACGACAAGGAACGGACCCACCGCCTGCTGGGCGTAGGAGAATCCCGATGAGCACCTTCACGCTGCTGCTGGTCACCGGTCTCGGCCTGGGCGGGCTGTACTTCCTGGTGGCCGGTGGGCTGTCCCTCGTCTTCGGGCTGATGGACGTGCTGAACTTCGCGCACGGCGCGGTCCTGACCCTGTCCGGGTATGTCGCGTACTTCGCGCTGAGCCATGATCCGGACACCCCTCAGTCGACGGGCGCGTTCCTGCTGGCGCTGCTGATCGGCGCCGCCGTCGGAGGCGGATTCTCGGCGCTGATCGAGGTCTTCCTCATCCGCCCGCTCTACTCCCGCGGCCATATGGCGCAGTTGCTGGTCACGGTGGGGCTCTCGTTCGCGGTCATCGCGGTGATCGAGAGCACCTGGTCGCCCGATACGCATCCCTACCGCCCACCGGCGTGGATGACCCACAGCATCACCATCGGCGAGATCCGCTTCCCCGCCGACCGGCTCATCGTGGTGGGCATCGCGGGCCTGGTCCTGGCCGGTCTGCTGCTTCTGCTGCGGCGGACCCGCGCGGGCCTGATCATCAGGGCGGGGGTGGAGAACCGGGAGATGGTCTCCGTCCTGGGCATCAATGTGCGCTCGGTCTTCACTCTGGTGTTCGCCCTGGGCGGGGCGCTGGCGGGCCTCGGCGGAGTCCTCGCCGTGTCGTTCCTGCGGCAGGTGTCCCCCGGTATCGGCCACACCTTCCTCATCTTCGCCGTCATCGTGATCATCATCGGGGGCCTCGGCTCCATCACCGGAAGCGCGGTGGCCGCCGTGGTGGTGGCGATGATCCAGCAGTTCGCCAACCATCTGTCGACGGGCTTGGGTGACATCGCCGTGGTGGTCCTGCTCGCCGGTGTGCTGCTCGCCCGACCCCAAGGACTGATGGGAGTACCCCGGACATGATCCCAGCGCGCATGGGACGTACCGGCGCCGGGTGGGGCGTCGTCGCCCTCCTGGTGCTCGTCCCCTACATCCCCCTCAGCCTCGGGGGCGCCCTGCCCGGGGTGCTCAATTCGTCGGGCACCCTGCAACTGCTCGCCATCTGCCTGGTGTTCGGCGCGCTGGCGCTGAGCTACGACCTCCTCATCGGCTATACGGGCATGGTCTCGTTCGGGCACGCGCTGTACTTCGCGCTCGGTACGTACGGCGCCAATGTGCTCGCCTCCCGCTACGGGGTCCCGCTGCTGCTCGCCGCTCCTGCGGCCATCGCGCTCGCGTTTCTCGTCGGACTCGGGGCGGGCCGGCTGAGCCTGAAGGTCACCGGTATCACCTTCGCCATGGTCACCCTGGCCTTCGCGGAGGCGTTCGGGGTCCTCGTCCACAAGAATCCGGGCGGTCTCACCGGTGGTGAGGAGGGCAGCGGACTCGGGTACGACGTCCTGCCCGGGTGGCTGTCCGGGGTGGCCAACACCTACAAGCTCTACTGGCTCTCGCTGGCGGTCTTCCTGGTGATCTGGCTCGTCGTCGGACTCGCCGTCCGGTCGGACGCGGGCCGGGTGTGGCAGGCGGTCCGCGACAACCCCCAGCGGGCCGAGGTGCTCGGCTACGAAGTGGGCGCGTACCGGCTGGCGGCGTTCACTCTGTCGTGCACCCTGGCCGGCGCCTGCGGTGTGATGTTCCTGCTCCTGGTGGGAGGCGCGTCGCCGGAGGTGGTGTCCAACGACTTCACCCTCAGCATCCTGACGATGGTGATCCTCGGCGGGGCGGGATACCGCTGGGGAGCCGTCATCGGCGGAGCGCTCTACCACTACCTCGATGTCACGCTGAAGACGCTGTCGACCAATGAGACCGTCGAGCGGCTGCCCGGAATCCTCAAGGCGCCGGTCGAGCAGCCGCTGTTCATCTTCGGCGTGCTGCTGATCGTGGTGATCATGGCGGTGCCGGGCGGGCTGGTGGAGGCGAGTGAGCGCGTGGGGCGGCTCGGCCGCCGGCGCGAGGAGAGGAAACCCGGCCATGTCTGACGATCCGACGACCGTACACACCCTGCCCGACACGGCCGCGGCCGACGACCTGACGACCGTACGCGCCCTTCTGGACGCGGCGGGCCTCCCGGCGAGCGACGCCGAGACCGCTGTCCTCGCCGAGGGCTACCGGGCCTCGCGTCCGCTCGTGGCCGGACTGTACGCGGTCCCCGGCGCGGACGGCGAACCTCCGGCGCTCGACTACGACCCCCGGCAGGGGGTGGAGGCGTGACGGCCCGGCCGACCGGGAGTGCGACGGCCCGGCCCGCCGAGGGCGGGACGGCCCGCCCGACGCTGAGCGAGACGGCGGACGCGATCGCCGCGGGCCGTCTCTCCAGCACCGCAGCGGTCCGCTCCTGCGTCGCCGCTGCCGACGCGCACGATGCCCGGCTGGGCATGTTCCACAGCAGATTCACCGATACGGCGCTCGAAGCCGCCGCGGCGGCCGACCGGGTCACCGCGCGGGGCGGGACCACCGGCCCCCTGCACGGCCTGCCGCTGGGGATCAAGGATCTCCTCACCACGCGGGAAGGCCCGACGACGGCGGGCAGCATGGTGCCGGACCCGGTGTCCGGATCCGGTGACGCGGTCGCGGTGGCGCGGCTGCGGGACGCCGGGGCGGTGATCCTCGGCAAGCTGCACACCGCGGAGTACGCCATCGGGACACCCGACCCCGGCAAACCGCTGCCGGTCCCCCGTAACCCGTGGGACCCCCGGCACTGGGCCGGGGGCTCCAGTTCCGGATCCGCGAGCGCCGTCGCGAGCGGCGCGGTGCTCGGCGCGCTGGGCACCGACACGGGCGGCAGTATCCGGATCCCGGCCGCGTTCTGCGGGATCACCGGGCTGAAGCCCACCTTCGGACGCGTCCCGAAGTCGGGCTGTGTCCCCCTCGCGTACTCCCTGGACCACGTCGGGCCGATGGCACCCTCGGCGCGCGACTGCGCGGTGCTCCTCGGCGCGCTCGCGGGGCACCATCCCGGTGACCCGGCCTCGCTCGACGTCCCCGTGGCGGACTGGACAGCCGCGCTGACGGGCGATCTGAGCGGGGTGAGGATCGGGGTCGACCGGCTCTCCCGGATCGGCGGCCCGGCCGAGGACCCGGCGCTGCCGACGGTGTTCACCCGCGCGGTCGAGGCACTGCGGGACCTCGGGGCGCAGGTGGTGGAGCTGGAGCTGCCGCTGTACGAGGAACTGACGGCGGCCTGTCATGTGACGCTGGTCAGCGAGGCGTTCGCGTACCACCGCGAGCGGCTCGCCGCGCACTGGGACGACTACTTCCGGACCACCCGGCTCCGGATCGCCTCCGCGGTCCACTTCTCCGGCGCCGACTACGTACAGGCGCAGCGGGTGCGCGGGCTCGCGCGGCGGGCGCTGGCCGGGCTGCTGTCGCCGGACGACGGGGTCGATCTGATCGTCACCCCGACCTGCGGGTCGGGTGCGCCGACGATCGACGAGCTGACCCGTACCGCCTCACCGGGCGCACGGGGCTTGTTCCGCGCCGTCTACACGCACTACTGGAACGGCGCGGGGAACCCGGTGGCCTCCGTGCCGATGGGGTTCAGCGGGTCGGGGCTCCCCCTCGGGCTCCAGATCGCGGGCCGTCCCTTCGACGAGGCGCTGGTGCTGCGCGCGGGCGATGCCTTCCAGCAGATCACCGACTGGCATCGGCGGACCCCGGAACCGGCAGCCGCCCGGACCGGGCCGGTCGACGGCAGCGGGCCGGGCGACGGCAGCGGGCCCCGGCCGTCCGTATCCGACTCCGAGTCCGACTCCGAGTCCGACACCGAGTCCGAGTCCGACTCCGTATCCGGCTCCGTATCCGACAGCGTTCCCGGCTGAAAGGTGACAGCAGTGTCCGACGATCGAGCGGCCGAGGCCGCCCACGGCACGGCATCGACCCGGCTCCCGCTCGAAGGGGTCAGGATCATCGATCTCACCACCACCTTCATGGGCCCCTACACCACCATGCTCCTCGGCGGGCTGGGGGCCGATGTGATCAAGGTGGAGGCCCCCGACGGCGATGTGGCCCGCTATGTCGGCCCGCGCAGACACGACGCGATGGGGCCGATCTTCCTCAACGCCAATCACGGCAAGCGCAGCGTCGCCATCGATCTCAAGACTCCGGCGGGCGGCGAGATCCTGGGCCGTCTCATCGCCTCGGCCGAGGTGTTTCTGACCAATATGCGGCCCGCGGCCCGGGCGAAGCTCGGGCTGGAGGCCGGGGATGTGCTGGCGCTGAACCCGTCGGTCGTCTACTGCACCATGACCGGGTTCGGCGGTACGGGGCCCTATCGCGACCTGGTCGCGTACGACGATGTGATCCAGGCGATGTGCGGTCTCGCGTCCGTCCAGGGCGGCCCCGGTGGAACGCCGGCGTACGTCAAGACGGCGATTGTCGACAAGATGATGGGGGTCTACGGCTTCGGCGCCCTGCTCGCGGGGCTCTTCGCCAGGGAGCGGACGGGCGAGGGCCAGATCGTCGAGGTCCCCATGTTCGAAACCATGATCACCAATCTGGCGATCGAGACACAGGGCGGCACGGTCTTCGATCCGCCGACCGGCCCTGTGGGGTATCCGCGCAGCGAGACCCCCTTCCGCCGTCCGTACGCGACCGCCGACGGGCATCTGGCGGTCATGCCCTACACGGACCGGCAGTGGCACCGCTTCTTCGAACTGATCGGGAAGCCCGAGCTGCGCGGGGACGAGCGGTTCGACACCGTCGCCCATCGCACGGCGAACGCCGGTGAACTCTATGAACTCCTGGAGACCGAGGTGGCCGAGCGCGGGTCCGCCGAATGGCGCGAGACGCTCGAAGCCGCCGGTATCGCGCACGCGCCGGTGCTGAGTGTGACCGAGGCCATCGAGGACCGGCACATCAGGGAAGTGGGGCTGTTCCGGCAGCGGGAGCATCCGACCGAGGGCACGATCCGGGTCAGCCGAATCCCCATCCGGTTCGGCGACCGCGATATCGAGCACCGGCGGCTGGCGCCGGTGCTGGGCGAGCACGGCCCGGAGGTCCTGGCGGAGCTGGGGTACGACGCCGGGGAGATCCGGCGGCTCCGCGCCACCGGGGTGATCGCCGAACCCCCGAACGTCCCTCCGGCCGACTGAGCCGGATCACGTGCGCTGCCCCCCGGCTGACTGAGCCGGATCACGTGCGCTGCCCCCCGGCCGACTGAGCCGGATCACGTGCGCTGCCCTCCGCTCCACACACCGCACCGCACCGCACCACACCGTCACCGAACCACACCGTCACCGAACCAGATCGGATGAACCCGATGACCGAGTCCGTCCTGTACCGCGCGAGCGATGGCATCGCCACGATCACCATGAACCGCCCGCACCGCCGCAACGCGATCAATCCGGCGCTCGGCGACGGCCTGCTCGACGCCCTCGAACGTGCCGAGAGCGACCCGGAGGTGCGGGCTGTCGTCCTCACCGGCAGCGGCGACCACTTCTGTGTGGGCGCAGAGCAGTCGGAGAAGGCCGGCAATCACGAGAAGTCCCTGATCAACGCGTCGACCACGGCCTCGCGTACCACGCTGCTGCGCTTCACCCGGCTCGTCACCTTCATGTACGAGATGTCCACGCCGACCGTCGCGGAGGTCCGCGGCGGCTGCGCGGGCGCGGGGATGTCCCTCGCCCTCGGGTGCGACTTCCGGTACGCGTCGACGGACACGGTGATGAGCACGGCGTTCCTGAAGGTCGCCTTCTCCGGGGATCTCGGCATGTCCTGGCTTCTCACCCGGGTCGTCGGCCCCGCCAGGGCCAGGGAACTGCTCCTGCTGTCGCCCAAGGTGCGCGGCGAGGAACTGCTCACCTGGGGCCTGGTG
>NZ_JBSGUP010000324.1:0-9113 GCF_053607985.1 Streptomyces sp. NPDC055078 | reverse complement strand
AGGCTGAATTCACTCACCCCGCACCCGACGACCGGGGCACACAAACCCAGCCCGTCCGGCGCTTGAGGACAGACCCGCGCCCCGGGGCGCCCGCGCCGTCGAGAGGGATCGGCCCGCGGCAAGCGGCTACGCGAGGGGCAGACGGAGGACGAAGCGGGCGCCGCCCGTGGGGGCGGGGGTCACGGTGAGGGTGCCCCCGTGGCGTACGGCCACATCGCGGGCGATCGCGAGGCCAAGACCCGCCCCGCCGTCGTCCCGGCTACGGGCATCGTCGAGGCGCACGAACCGCTCGAAGATCCGCTCCCGCTCCCCCCGCGGCACACCGTCCCCGTCGTCCGCGACAGCGAGCACCGCCTCGCCCGCCTCGGCACGCACGGACACGCCGACGGCCGTACGGGCATGACGCTGGGCGTTGTCCAGCAGATTCCCGAGCACCCGCGTGAGCTGGGAGCGCGACCCCGTCACCTCCACCGCGTCCACGGTCACCGCGTCCACCGTCACCGGCACCCGGTCGCCCGCGCGCTGCGACGCCTCCTCGCGCACCAGCGCGGCGAGATCGAGCCGGGCCTGCCCCGGCCGCTCCCCCGCGTCCAGCCGGGCCAGCAGCAGCAGATCCGCGGCGAGCTGCTGAAGCCGTACGGTGTCGGCCACCGCGCCCGGCACATCCAGCAGCTCCGGGTGGGCCGCGCCCACCTCCAGCTGGGTGCGCAGGGAGGCGATGGGGCTGCGCAGCTCGTGGGAGGCGTCCGCGACGAAGCGGCGCTGGCGTTCCACGGACGCCTCCAGCACGGCGAGCGTCTCGTTGGTCGTACGGGCCAGCCGGGCGACCTCGTCGTGGGTGGCCGGCTCGGGGACCCGCCGGGAGAGGTCTTCGGACGCCGTGATGGCCGCCATCTCGCCGCGGATGCCCTCGACGGGCCGCAGCGCGCGCCGGGTGACCAGCCAGGTGACCGAGCCGACGACGACCAGCAGCAGCGGCAGGCCGATGAGCATGGCCTCGCGCACCGTCTCGACCGCGCCCTCCTCGGTGGCCAGGGGGGCGCCCGCGTAGACGGTGACGGTGTGGCCGTCACCGGGGGTCACCTCGACTGAGGCGAAGCGGTACGAGGCGCTCTCGCCGTCCACCGTGGCGGTGCGGGTGCTGAACCCGGGCTCCTCGTCCGAGACCTCGCCCGGGTCGGGGGCATCGTCGTCGTGGTCCCGATCCCGGTCCCGGTCGCGGCCCCTGTCGTCATCGCCGGAAGACGTGGGGCTCGGAGCGGGGGTCCCCGTCCCGAGACCGGGGACCGGCTTCAGCCCCTCGCCGAGGGCCAGCACCCGCCCCCGGTCGTCGACGATCTGGACGGGACGGTCATCGGCATCCGGCAGGTCGAGTTCGCCCGGGGGCGTGCCCAGGGCGATCCGCGAGGCCACGTCACGGGCGGCGACCTCGGCCTGGAGACCGGCCCGCTGGGCGAGGTCGGAGCGCAGGACCAGGAGTACGGCGAGGCCCGCCGCGATCAGCGCGACGGCGACGACCAGGGTGGCGCCGATCGACGCCTTCGCCCGTACGGATCTCAGGGCTCTCAGATGCCTCAGGGCGCTCAGTCTCTTCAGCTTCTTCGGGGGGCGCGGGTTTTTCATGGCGCGGCCACCAGCCGGTAGCCCGCGCCGCGCACGGTCTGGATGCGCGGGGCGCCGAGTTTGCGGCGCAGGGCGCTGATGTAGACCTCGATGATGTTCGGGTCGCCGTCGTAGGCGAAGTCCCAGACGTGTTCGAGGATCTGCGCCTTGCTGACGACGTCGCCCGCCCGGACGGCGAGCTGTTCCAGCACCGCGAACTCCTTGGCGGTGAGGGCGATCTCCCGCTCCCCCCGAAAGACCCGGCGGGCGGATGTCTCCATCCGCAGATCGCCGACGGTGAGCACCGGGGAGCCGCCCGAGCGGCCCCGGCGGCGCAGCAGGGCCTTGACCCTGGCGACGAGGACGACGTACGAGAAGGGCTTGGTCAGATAGTCGTCGGCGCCGGTGTCGAGGCCCTCGGCCTCGTCGTACTCGCCGTCCTTGGCGGTCAGCATCAGGATGGGGACGTCATGGCCGGCGGCGCGCAGGGCGGCGCAGACGCGGTAGCCGTTCATACCGGGCAGCATGATGTCGAGAACGACCAGGTCGTACGCGCCGTCGGAGGCCCGGTGCAGCCCTTCGAGGCCGTCGTGGACCACATCCACGGCGTAGCCCTCGGCCGTCAGTCCCCTGGCGAGGGACAGTGCGAGCCGCTTCTCGTCCTCCACGATCAACAAGCGCATGCGCTCAGGGTCCCAAACGGAAGCTGAAGATCCCTTCAGGTGGCTTCAGGTTGCGTTCAGGCTCCGCCCGGCAGATTGGTGCTCACCGAAGGCCGGACCAATGGGGAGGACCCCTCATGAAGCGCAAGATCGTTGTCGCAGTCGCCGTCGCCGCACTCCTCGGCGGCGGTGCGTACACAGCGGTGGCCGCATCGGGAGACGACCCCGTGTCCACACCGAAGATCTCGGTGTCGGACGCGGTGGACGCCGCACTGAAAGAGGCCCCGGGATCGGTGCTGTCCGTCGGGCGTGACGACGACGGAGAGGGCCCCTGGGAGGTCGATGTCGTGGGTAGGAACGGCCTCGACCGCGAGGTGCGGGTGGACGCGAAGAGCGGCAAGGTGTCGCTGGCCCCGGCGGCCGACGACACGGATGGGCCGGACGACGCCGACGACGCCGATGACGTCAATGACTCGGACGGCTCGGACGGCTCGGACGACCGGAACGAGGCCGCCGAGGACCGGAGCGACCTGGAGGCCCTGCGCGCGGCCACGGTGGACGCCGACCGGGCGGCAGCGGCGGCGCTGTCCTTCCGGGCGGGCACGGTGACCGAGGTCGAGTTCGACGAAGGCCACTGGGAGGTCGAGGTGCGCGCGAAGGACGGTTCCTCGCGGGACGTGCACGTGGACGCGAGGACAGGCAAGGCTTCGCCGGCCCCGGCGGTCGAGAAGGCCGACGACGCCGACGACAAGGACGACAAGGACGACGACGGTTCCGACGACTGAGCGGCATGATCGGCCGATCGGCTTGATCGGCTGAGCGTCGCGATACAGCTCCGGGCGGCCCCCCGCCCGGTGCCAGGGGGTCAAGGACACCCTCTGGAGCATGGCCCGGCCAGGACCACACCCCCCGTGTCCAGGCCGGGCCGTTTCCGTCTGCTGCCGTCCGCTCCGATCGGACCGCCCGCTCGCCTCCGGAGGTCCGGGCGGGCGACGCGGACTGGTACGTACGCCCGCGCCGACTCGCCCCTATGGGCCGGGCCGCCCCCGCCCCGTACGCAGAGCGCCGTACGCAGAGCGCCGTATGCCAGACCCCCGCACGCAGAACCCCGGCCCCGCCCGTAAGCCCGGTACAGGCTCCGGGACCCCCCGGGCTCCCCAGAACTCCCGCGGCGGACGCTCAGGACCGCGTAAGCCCCGTCACCAGTTCGTCCGCCGCCGTGTACGGGTCCAGCTCCCCCGCCACGATCCGGGCGGCCAGCGCGCCCAGTCTGCGGTCGCCGTGCAGATCGCCGATCCGCTCCCGCAGCGCGGTCACCGCGATGGTCTCCACCTCGCCCGCGGCCCGGCGGGACCGGCGCTCGGTGAGAACCCCGCGCTCCTCCATCCAGGCCCGGTGCTTCTCCAGCGCCTCGACGACCTCGTCGATGCCCTGGCCGCGCGCCGCGACCGTCTTCACGATCGGGGGCCGCCAGTCGCCCGGGGCGCGCGCCTCGCCGAGGCCCAGCATGTGGTTCAGCTCGCGGGCGGTGGCGTCCGCGCCGTCGCGGTCCGCCTTGTTGACGACATAGACGTCGCCGATCTCCAGGATGCCCGCCTTGGCGGCCTGGATACCGTCGCCCATCCCGGGCGCCAGCAGGACGACGGAGGTGTCGGCCTGGGCGGCGATCTCGACCTCGGACTGGCCGACCCCGACCGTCTCCACCAGGATCACCTCGCAGCCGGCCGCGTCCAGGACGCGGATGGCCTGGGGAGCCGCCCAGGCGAGCCCCCCGAGATGCCCCCGGGTCGCCATGGAGCGGATGTAGACACCCGGGTCGGACGCGTGCTCCGACATCCGCACCCGGTCGCCGAGCAGCGCGCCGCCCGAGAACGGCGACGACGGGTCGACGGCCAGGACGCCCACCCGCCGGCCCGCCTTGCGGTAGGCGGTCACCAGGGCGGAGGTGCAGGTGGACTTGCCGACGCCCGGCGAGCCGGTCAGGCCCACCACATAGGCCCCGCCGGTCAGCGGGGCGAGGGTCGCCATCACCTCGCGGAGCTGCGGGGACGCCCCCTCCACCAGGGAGATCAGCCGGGCGACGGCCCGGGGCCTGCCCTGCCGCGCCTGGGCGATCAGTTGGGGGACGTCCACCATCGCCGTACTCCTTCGGTCGGTTCTCAAGGCTTTCGCCGGTACGCGGGCCGGTACGCGGACCGGTACCCGGACGGCCCGCACTTCACGGGTACCCCGGGGGTCAGATCTTGGCCGCTACCCGGGCCGGTGCCCGGACGGTCAGCTCTTCGCCGGTACGCGGACGATCAGCGCGTCGCCCTGACCACCGCCGCCGCACAGCGCCGCCGCGCCCACGCCGCCGCCCCGGCGCTGAAGCTCCAGCGCCAGATGGAGCACCAGCCGGGCGCCGGACATGCCGATGGGGTGGCCGAGAGCGATCGCACCGCCGTTGACATTCACCTTTTCGGTGGATACTCCGAGGTCCTTCATTGACTGCACGGCGACGGCGGCGAACGCCTCGTTGATCTCGATGAGGTCGAGGTCCCCGACGCCGATGCCCTCCTTGCCGAGCGCGTGGCGGATCGCGTTGGACGGCTGCGACTGGAGGGAGTTGTCGGGGCCCGCCACATTGCCGTGGGCGCCGATCTCGGCGATCCACTCCAGGCCCAGTTCCTCGGCCCTGGCCCGGCTCATCACGACGACGGCGGCGGCGCCGTCGGAGATCTGCGAGGAGGTGCCCGCTGTGATGGTGCCGTCCTTGGCGAAGGCGGGGCGCAGCCGGCCGAGGGATTCGGCGGTGGTCTCCGCCCGGATGCCCTCGTCCTGGGAGACCACGACCGGCTCGCCCTTGCGCTGCGGGATCTCGATCGGGGTGATCTCCGCCTCGAAGACCCCGTTCTTCTGCGCGGCGGCGGCGCGCTGGTGGGAGAGCGCGGCGACCTCGTCCTGCTCGGGGCGCAGGATGCCGAGGCGGCCGTTGTGCTTCTCGGTGGACTCGCCCATGGCGATGTTCTCGAAGGCGTCGGTGAGGCCGTCGTACGCCATGGAGTCGAGCATCTCGATGGCGCCGTACTTGTGGCCCGCGCGCGACTTCGGCAGCAGGTGCGGCGCGTTTGTCATCGACTCCTGGCCGCCGGCGACGATCACGTCGAACTCACCCGCCCGGATCAGCTGGTCGGCCAGGGCGATGGCGTCGAGCCCGGAGAGACAGACCTTGTTGACGGTGAGCGCGGGGACGGTCATGGGGATACCGGCCTTGACCGCGGCCTGGCGGGCGGGGATCTGCCCGGCCCCGGCCTGGAGCACCTGGCCCATGATCACGTACTGCACCTGGTCGGGGCCGATGCCCGCGCGCTCCAGCGCGGCCTTGATGGCGAAGCCGCCCAGGTCGGCGCCGGAGAAGGAGGTGAGCGATCCGAGGAGCCGTCCCATGGGCGTCCTGGCGCCCGCGACGATCACTGAGGTGGTACCGGACGTTGCTGACATGAGACACGATCCCCTTACCAGCCCGGGAGCTGAGGAGTGAACGAGGGTTTACTCAAATGTACTGAGCGGTTCCGCCCGGGGTCACCGTCCCACGGGTGTGATCGCGCGCACGTTGCGTAACCAGCGCTTCGGCGCTGCACTGGTGGCATGCTGACGCGAATCGACCACATCGGGATCGCCTGTTTCGATCTTGACACGACCGTCGAGTTCTACCGGGCCACCTACGGCTTCGAGGTCTCCCACACGGAGGTCAACGAGGAGCAGGGCGTACGCGAGGCCATGCTCAGGATCAACGGCACCTCCGACGGCGGCGCCTCCTACCTCCAGCTCCTCCAGCCCATCCGCGAGGACTCCCCGGTGGGAAAGTGGCTGGCCAAGAACGGGGAGGGGGTCCACCACATCGCCTTCGGCACGGCGGACGTGGACGGCGAAGCGCAGGCGATCCGGGAGAAGGGCGTACGCGTCCTCTACGACGAGCCCAGGACCGGCTCCATGGGCTCCCGTATCACCTTCCTCCACCCCAAGGACTGCCACGGCGTCCTCACGGAACTCGTCACCTCGGCAACGGAGCACTGACCTCCGCATTCCCGGCCCGGTAGAGTGGGCGATTCCGGGCCGGGGCCGGGTCGGGGCCGCGACGCGTCCTCTCATAATGATCTGTCACCATTCCCCCGGGGGGCCGTTCGCCCGGCGAGCGGCGCTTGTGTGGAGTCAGTTGCGACCAGGGGACGGATGGGACCGCGCAGTGCGGGGCTACGAACGCCAGGAGAGCCACCGAGCTGACGACGACCACCTCTCGCGGTTCGAAGCCGAGATGGACCGGCTGAAGACCGAGCGGGAGAAGGCCGTCCAGCATGCCGAGGACCTCGGTTACCAGGTCGAGGTCTTGCGCGCCAAGCTCCATGAGGCACGCCGCAACCTCGCCTCCCGTCCCGCGTACGAAGGCAGCGACCTCGGCTATCAGGCCGAGCAGCTCCTCCGTAACGCCCAGATCCAGGCCGACCAGCTCCGCACCGACGCCGAGCGCGAGCTGCGCGACGCCCGCGCCCAGACCCAGCGCATCCTCCAGGAGCACGCCGAGCACCAGGCCCGGCTCCAGGCCGAGCTGCACACCGAGGCCAATCAGCGCCGCCAGCGTCTTGACCAGGAGCTGGCCGAGCGCCGCCAGACCGTCGAGGCGCATGTCAATGAGAACGTCTCCTGGGCCGAGCAGCTGCGCGCCCGTACGGAGGCCCAGGCCCGCCGGCTGCTCGACGAGTCCCGCGCCGAGGCCGAGAAGTCGCTCGCCGCGGCCCGCGCCGAGGCCACCCGGGTCGCCGAGGAGGCCAGGCACCGGGTGGGCTCCGAGACGGAGTCCGCGAGGACCGAGGCCGAGTCGATCCTGGCGCGGGCCCGCAAGGAGGCCGAGCGGCTGCTGAGCAGCGCCGCCGACCAGGCGCAGGAGACCACCAGCCACGCCGAGCAGCTCCGCTCGACCACCACCGCCGAGTCCGACCAGGCCCGCCAGCAGGCCACCGAGCTGAGCCGGACCGCCGAGCAGCGGATGCAGGAGGCGGAGGACAAGCTCCGCGCCGCCCGCGCGGAGTCGGAGAAGCTGGTCACCGAGGCGCGGGAGGCCGCCGCCAAGCAGGCGGCGTCCGTCGAGTCCGACACCGAGCAGCGCACCCGTACGGCCAAGGCGGAGATCGCCCGGCTGGTCGCCGAGGCCACCAGCGACGCCGAGGTGCTGAAGGCGGACGCCGAGCAGATTCTCGCGGACGCCCGCGCGGAGTCGGAGAAGCAGCTCGCCGCCGCCGCCGAGCAGGCGCGTACGGTCGCCGCGGAGGACGCGGCGGCCCAGCTCGCGAAGGCGGCCAGAAGCGCCGAGGAAGTGCTGACCAAGGCGTCCGATGACGCCCGGGAGACCACCCGCAAGGCGGGCGAGGAAGCCGAGCGGATCCGCCGCGAGGCCGAGGCGGAGGCCGAGCGGCTGCGCGTCCAGGCCGCCGAACAGGCCGACCAGCTCAAGGGCGCGGCCAAGGACGACACCAAGGAGTACCGCGCCAGGACCGTCGAGCTCCAAGAGGACGCGCGGCGGCTGCGCGGCGAGGCCGAGCAGCTCCGGTCCGAGGCGGTCGCGGAGGGCGAGCGCATCCGCGGCGAGGCCCGCCGCGAGGCCGTCCAGCAGATCGAGGAGGCGGCCAGCACCGCCGAGGAACTGCTCACCAAGGCCCGCGCGGACGCCGACGAACTGCGGACGGCCGCCAGCGGCGACAGCGAGCGGGTCCGTACCGAGGCCATCGAGCGCGCCACCAACCTGCGCAGGCAGGCCGAGGAGACGCTGGAGCGCACCCGCGCCGAGGCCGAGCGGCTGCGCACCGAGGCCGCCGAGCGCATCCGTACGCTCCAGGCACAGGCGGAGCAGGAGGCCGAGCGGCTGCGGACCGAGGCCGCGGCCGACGCTTCGAGCGCCCGCGCCGAGGCGGAGAGCATCGCGGTACGGCTGCGCAGTGACGCGGCCAATGACGCCGAGCGGCTCAGGAGCGAGGCCCAGCAAACCGCCGACCGGCTGCGCGCGGAGGCCGCCGCCACCGCCGAGCGGGTGGGCGCGGAGGCCGCCGAGGCGCTCGCCGCCGCCCAGGAGGAGGCGCTGCGCCGCCGCCGGGAGGCCGAGGGCATTCTCGCGTCGGCGCGCGGCGAGGCGGACCAGGAGCGGGAGCGGGCCCGCGAGCAGAGCGAGGAACTGCTCGCTTCCGCCCGCAACCGGGTCGAGGAGGCCGGGGCCGAGGCACACCGCCTGGTCGAGGAGGCCGACCGGCGGGCCGGCGATCTGGTCGCCGCCGCCGAGCAGACCGCCAGGCAGGTGCGGGAATCCGTCCAGGGGCTCCAGGAGCAGGCGGAGGCGGAGGTCGCCGGGCTGCGCTCCGCGGCCGAGCACGCCGCCGCGCGCACCCGCGCCGAGGCCGAGGACGAGGCCGACCGGGTCCGCTCCGACGCCTACGCCGAGCGGGAGCGGGCCGGTGAGGACGCGACCCGGCTGCGGACCAGGGCGCAGGAGGAGACCGAGGCGGCGAAGGCGCTCGCCGAACGGACCGTCACCGACGCGATCGCGGAGGCGGAGCGGCTGCGCACCGACACCGCGGACTATGTCCAGCGGATGCGTACGGAGGCGTCGGACGCCGTCGCCGCCGCCGAGCAGGACGCCTCCCGCACCCGGGCCGACGCCCGGGACGACGCCAACCGGATCCGGTCGGAGGCCGCCGCACAGGCGGACCGGCTGGTCGGCGAGGCGTCCGCCGAGAGCGAGCGGGTCAGGGCGGAGAGCGAGCAGGTACTCGACCAGGCCCGGCAGGCCGCCGACAAGCGCCGCGCGGACGCCGCGGCCCAGGC
>NZ_JBSGUP010000323.1:0-9127 GCF_053607985.1 Streptomyces sp. NPDC055078 | reverse complement strand
CCGAGACCTTGGCCCGCAGCACCCAGGGGTCGAACGGCTTGGAGATGTAGTCGACCGCGCCCGCCGCATAGCCCCGGAAGGTGTGGTGCGGGCCGTGGTTGATCGCGGTCAGGAAGATGATCGGGATGTCCCGCGTCCGCTCCCGGCGCTTGATGTGCGCGGCGGTCTCGAAGCCATCCATGCCGGGCATCTGGACGTCCAGCAGAATCACCGCGAAGTCGTCCGTCAGCAGCGCCTTGAGCGCTTCCTCCCCTGACGATGCCCGCACCAGTGTCTGATCGAGCGCGGAGAGAATGGCCTCCAGCGCCAGCAGATTCTCCGGCCGGTCATCGACCAGGAGGATCTTGGCCTTCTGCACCATGCCCCGTCCTCCTCGCCCCGGCCTGGGGTCACCCCGGCTCCAGGAGCCGGGAGACGCGCCGGGCGCCGCCCCAGGGGACGACTCCCTTGCGTCGCCCGTCCTTGTGCCGGTCATGGTAGCCGCACCCTGCCCGTCGCCACACCCTGTCACCATGATGTCACTGTGCACATAGCAGAAACGTAGCGGGAGACCAGAAGGTTCCCCGGGTGCCACCGTCTCACACGCCGACGGCCACCGTCAGTCAGCAACTGCCCGAGATCCGAACGGGCTTCGCTCACCGCGCCTGCGCCCCCGGCTCCCGCATGCCCTCGTACCCACCGCTCGCCTACCGCTCCCGCCCGGCCCTCGTCGCCACCGCTCGCCCGCCACGCCCAGCGCTCCCGTCACTGCGCCCGCGCCCCACCGCTCCCGTCACTCCCCCCGCATCCACTGCTCCATCACCGCGAGGAGATGGTCGGGGTCCACGGGCTTGGTCACATAGTCGGAGGCACCCGACTCGATGGCCTTCTCCCGGTCGCCCTTCATCGCCTTCGCCGTGAGCGCGATGATCGGCAGCCCGGCGAACTGCGGCATCCTGCGGATCGCCGTCGTCGTCGCGTAGCCGTCCATCTCCGGCATCATGATGTCCATCAGAACGACCGTGACATCGTCGTGCTGCTCCAGGACCTCGATGCCCTCCCGCCCGTTCTCCGCGTACAGCACCGTGAGGCCGTGCTGCTCCAGCACGCTGGTGAGGGCGAAGACATTGCGGATGTCGTCGTCGACGATCAGCACCTTCTCGTTGTCGAAGCTGAAGGTGACCCGGGGCTCCGGCAACTCCTGCACCTCGTCCGCCCGCTGCTGCCGCTCGGACGCCGCCGCCGTGCCCGGCGCCGGGGACGCGGGCAGCGCGGCCCGCTCGTCCGTCGCGCCCAGTGCCTTGCGGCGGCGCCGGAAGAGCGCGGCCGGACCGGGGTGGGAGTCGGCGGACACGATCCGCTCGGACGCCGCCGGCGAGGCTCCGTCCTGCGGATGCCCCTCGCCCTGTTCGCCCTGCCCGTAGCCCTGCGGGGGCAGTTCGCTGGGGTGAAGGGGCAGATAGAGCGTGAAGGTCGATCCCCGGCCCGGTTCGCTCGCCGCGTGGATCTCGCCCCCGAGCAGCCGGGCGATCTCCCGGCTGATGGACAGCCCAAGACCCGTACCGCCGTACTTGCGGCTTGTCGTACCGTCGGCCTGCTTGAACGCCTCGAAGATCACCCGCATCTTGCCCGCGGCGATCCCGATCCCCGTATCGGTGACCGAGAAGGCGATGAGATCGGCGTCCGCGTCCCGCAGCGAACCCGCCTCCAGCAGCTGCTCCCGGATCGACTGCGGCACATCCGCGCCCGCCGGGCGGATGACCAGCTCCACCGCGCCGGAGTCGGTGAACTTCACCGCGTTCGACAGCAGATTGCGCAGCACCTGCAACAGCCGCTGCTCATCGGTGTGCAGCGTCGCGGGCAGTTCCGGCGAGACCCGTACGGAGAAGTCGAGACCCTTCTCCGCGGTCAGCGGCCGGAAGGTCGCCTCCACATAGTCGACCAGCTGCACCAGCGCGATACGGGTCGGACTGACATCCATCTTCCCCGCCTCGACCTTCGACAGATCGAGGATGTCGTTGATCAGCTGCAACAGGTCCGAACCTGCCCCGTGGATCGTTTCGGCGAACTCCACCTGCTTCGGCGAGAGGTTCCCCTCCGCGTTGTCCGCGAGCAGCTTGGCGAGAATCAGCAGCGAGTTGAGCGGGGTCCGCAGCTCGTGCGACATGTTCGCCAGGAACTCGCTCTTGTAGCGCATCGACACCGCGAGCTGCTCGGCCCGCTCTTCGAGCACCTGCCTGGCCTCTTCGATCTCGGTGTTCTTGACCTCGATGTCACGGTTCTGCTGGGCCAGCAGCTCCGCCTTCTCCTCCAGCTCCGCATTGGACTCCTGGAGCGCCTTCTGCCGGTTCTCCAGCTCGGCCGAGCGTTCCCTCAGCTGCTCCGTCAGCTCCTGCGACTGCTTCAGCAGCACCTCGGTCTTCGTATTGACACTGATGGTGTTGACGCTGGTCGCGATCATCTCCGCGATCTGGTTGAGGAAGTCCCGCTGGATCTGGGTGAACGGCTGGAACGACGCCAGCTCGATCACCCCGAGAACCTTCCCCTCGAAGAGCACCGGCAGCACGATCACATGCGCCGGGGACGCCTCGCCGAGCCCCGAGGAGATCTTCAGATACCCCGGCGGCACATTGACCTGGATCGTCCGCTTCTCCTCCGCCGCGGTCCCGATCAGCGTCTCACCGGGCCGGAACGAGGTCGGCATCAGTCCGGCGGAGTAGCCGTAGCTGCCGCGCATGCACAGCTCGTACGAGCTGTCCACGCCGCCGCCCGACACATCCTGGCCACCGGTCTGCATCGCCAGGAAGAACGCGCCGTGCTGCGCCGAGACGACCGGCGTCAGCTCGCTCATGATCAGCGAGGCCACGTCGTCGAGATCGCGCCGCCCCTGCATCAGACCCGAGATCCGCGCCAGATTGCCCTTGAGCCAGTCCTGCTCCTCATTGGCGAGGGTGGTGTCGCGCAGGTTCACGATCATGGTGTTGATGTTGTCCTGGAGCACCTGGATCTCACCGGCCGCGTCCACCCCGTCGATCTTGAGGTTCAGATCGCCGCGGGTCACCGCGGTGGCGACGGCCGCGATCGCGCGCACCTGCCGGGTGAGGTTCCCGGCCATCTCGTTCACCGACTCGGTCAGATCGCGCCAGGTGCCGTCCACATCGCGCACCCGGGCCTGACCGCCCAACTGTCCGTCGGTGCCCACCTCGCGGGCGACCCGGGTGACCTCCCCGGCGAACGACGAAAGCTGGTCCACCATGGTGTTGATCGTGGTCTTCAGCTCCAGGATCTCGCCCCGGGCGTCGATGTCGATCTTCCTGGTGAGGTCTCCCTTGGCGATCGCGGTGGTGACCGTGGCGATCTGCCGCACCTGGCCCGTCAGGTTGGACGCCATCGAGTTCACGGACTCGGTGAGGTCCTTCCAGGTCCCGGAGACCCCCGGCACATGGGCCTGACCGCCAAGCTCCCCCTCGGTACCCACCTCGCGCGCGACCCGGGTCACCTCGTCGGCGAACGACGAGAGCGTCGTCACCATCGTGTTCACGGTCTCGGCCAGCTCGGCGACCTCACCGCGCGCCTCGACCGTCACCTTCTTCGTCAGATCGCCGTTGGCGACCGCAGCCGAGACCCGGGCGATGTTCCGCACCTGGCTGGTCAGGTTGTTCGCCATCAGATTGACGTTGTCGCTCAGGTCCTTCCAGATGCCGGTGACACCGCGCACCCGGGCCTGACCGCCCAGTACACCTTCGGTTCCGACCTCACGGGCGACCCTGGTCACCTCGTCGGCGAAGTCCAGCAGCTGGTCGACCATCGTGTTCACGGTCGTCACCAGTTCGAGGATCTCACCCTTGGCATCGACGGTGATCTTCTTCGAGAGATCGCCCTTGGCGACCGCTGTCGTCACCTCGGCGATATTGCGGACCTGGGACGTCAGGTTGTTCGCCATGAAGTTGACGGACTGCGTGAGGTCCTTCCAGGTGCCGGAGACGCCCTGCACCTCCGCCTGGCCGCCGAGGATGCCCTCGGTGCCCACCTCGCGGGCCACCCGGGTGACCTGCTCGGCGAAGTTCGAGAGCTGGTCCACCATCGTGTTGAGGGTGTTCTTCAGCTCCAGGATCTCGCCGCGCGCGTCGACATCGATCTTCTGCGACAGATCACCGCGCGCGACCGCCGTGGCGACCTGCGCGATATTGCGGACCTGGCCGGTGAGATTGCTCGCCATGCCGTTCACGGAGTCCGTCAGATCACGCCACACCCCGGCGACACCCGGCACCTGCGCCTGACCGCCGAGCCGGCCGTCCGTACCCACCTCACGGGCCACCCTGGTGACCTGATCGGCGAACGACGACAGCTGGTCGACCATGGTGTTGATCGTGTTCTTCAGTTCCAGGATCTCGCCGCGCGCGTCGACATCGATCTTCTGCGACAGATCACCGCGCGCGACCGCCGTCGTCACCTGGGCGATCTGGCGGACCTGCGAGGTCAGATTCCCCGCCATGAAGTTGACCGAGTCGGTCAGTTCCTTCCAGGTACCGCTGACACCGTCGACCCGCGCCTGACCGCCGAGCCGGCCCTCCGTACCCACGTCCCGCGCCATCCGGGTCACCTGGTCGGCGAACGACGAGAGCTGCGCCACCATCGTGTTGACGGTGTTCTTCAGCTCCAGCATCTCGCCCGCGACATCCACGGTGACCTTCTGCGACAGATCACCGTTGGCGACCGCCGTCGTCACCTGCGCGATGTCCCGCACCTGGCCGGTGAGATTGTGGAACGCCGTGTTCACCGAGTCGGTGAGGTCCTTCCAGGTGTTCGCCGCGCCCGGTACCTCGGCCTGCCCGCCGAGCCGGCCCTCGACACCGACCTCCCGGGCGACCCGGGTGACCTCGGAGCCGAAGGACTGCAACTGGTCCACCATCGTGTTGACGGTGTTCTTCAGCTCCAGCATCTCCCCGGCCACATCGACCGTGACCTTCTGCGACAGATCACCGTTGGCGACCGCCGTCGTCACCTGCGCGATGTCCCGCACCTGCGTCGTCAGATTACGGAAGACGGTATTGACCGAATCGGTCAGATCCTTCCAGGTCCCGGCGGCGCCGGGCACCTGCGCCTGCCCGCCCAGCAGCCCTTCCGCGCCGACCTCGCTCGCCACCCGGGTGACCTCGTCCGCGAACGTGCGCAGCGTCTCGGTCATCTGGTTCATGGTCTCCGCGAGCTGCGCCACCTCACCGCGCGCGCTCACCGTGACCTTCTGCGACAGATCACCGTTGGCGACCGCCGTGGTGACCTCGGCGATCCCGCGCACCTGGGAGGTCAGATTTCCGGCCATGGTGTTGACCGAGTCGGTCAGTTCCTTCCACACCCCGGCCACCCCGGGCACCTCGGCCTGCCCGCCCAGCTCACCCTCGGTGCCGACCTCCCGGGCGACCCGGGTGACCTCGGAACCGAGGGACTGCAACTGGTCCACCATCGTGTTGACGGTGTTCTTCAGCTCCAGCATCTCCCCGGCGACATCCACGGTGACCTTCTGCGACAGATCGCCCTTGGCCACCGCCGTCGTCACGAGAGCAATGTCACGAACCTGAGCGGTCAGCCGGTGCGCCATCGTATTCACCGAATCCGTGAGATCTTTCCACGAACCGGACATACCGCGCACCTGGGCCTGGCCGCCGAGCTTGCCCTCGGTACCCACCTCCAGCGCCACCCGCGTCACCTGGTCGGTGAACGCCGACAACTGGTCCACCAGGCTGTTCACGGTCCGCGCGACCTTGAGGAACTCGCCTCGCAGCGGCCGTACGGCCCCGTCCTCGCCGTGCGAGCGCAGCTCCATCCGCTGTTCCAGATCACCCTCGGCGACCGCCGACAGCACCCGGCCCACCTCGGACACCGGCCGGGCCAGATCGTCCACCAGCGCGTTCGAGGCGTCGATCGCCGCAGCCCAGGAGCCCTCGCAGGCGCCCGTCTCCAGCCGCTCGGTCAGTTTTCCCTCGCGCCCGACGACCCTGCGCACCCGCGCCAGCTCACCGGTGAGATGCAGATTCCGGTCGGCGACTTCGTTGAAGACCGCGGCGATCTCGGCCATCACCCCGTCGTCCGAAACGGTCAGGCGCCTGCGGAAATTGCCGTCCCGCATCGCCACCAGAGCGGCCAGCAGCCGGTTGAGGGCCGCCGAGTCCACCTCGGTCGTCCCAGTGCTCCGGGATCGTCCGCCTTTCGCACGCGTGCTCTTGCCACGCGTTGCCACGCCAGACTCCACCGTTTCCCTCCCGCAGGGGTTGGCCGTACTGCCCGGGCTGTATCAGGAAGCCTGCCCAGTGTTTCACCCGAGCCGAACCAGGCCATAACAGTTCGGCAGCTTCGCATAGCGTCCCCGCCCCCGCAGGGCGGAAACAGCGGCGACCGGCATCCGCTCGGACAGCGAAGGTAAGTAACCTGGCATCCGGCTGTCCAGCCGCCCCGGTCCGCCCGGCCGGGTCGATGTGGGCGCGAGTACTACACCGGGCACCGGGAGGGGCAGGCCGACCATGGCAGAGCCGGGCGTCGAAACGCGTACAAGGAGTTCTGTGATCACCGCGCGGGCGGCTGCCACCTTCGACCCTGTCGGGCGGTCCGTCGCGACCGCCCGTGCCTTTGTCCGTGACACCCTCCAGGGCTGGGGATACGGGGACGTCGTCGACGACGCCGTAGTCCTGACCAGCGAGCTTGTCACCAACGCCGTCGTCCACGCGGGCACCGCGGCCGATGTGCTGTGCCTGCGGACACAGGACGCCGTCCGGGTCGAGGTCGGCGACCGCTACCCCGAGCGCGAGGTCCCGCTCCAGGGCTCGGGCAACGCCTTCGGCAACCTCGACAGCGAGAACGGCCGCGGACTGCTCCTGTGCTCCGCCCTCGCCTCCCGCTGGGGCGTGGAGTACACACCCACCAACAAACAGGTATGGTTCCAGCTCGACCTGCCCCAGCGCCCGGTGGGCACCCGCTCGGCGGGCCCCGTCCTGCCGACGCCGATGCTCCCCGTCGCCGACGAACGCGTACGCGTCGGCGTCGTCCAGATCGACCGGACCGGTTCGATCTCCGTATGGAACGAGGACGCCGAGCGTCTCTTCGGATATCCGGCCGACCAGGTCATCGGCAAACCGCTCACCGACTTCGCCGCCTGGCCGCACACCCCCGGCATCGGCACCGGCATCGCCGAGGCCCTCCAGCTCTCCCGCTGGGAGGGCAGCTACGGCATCCGCGGCACCGACGGCCGGGTCATCCCGGTCTACGCCTCCCATCTGCGGGTACGCGACACCAATGGCGAGCCCTCCACCGTCTGCCTCCTCGTCAGGGACGAAGAGCGCGCGGTCCTCCTGACCCCGCAGCGCAGCCCCGTCACCGACACGGGCGCCGAGAACCACGCCGCGGACCCCTTCGAGGTCTTCATCGGCTCCCCCGCCCCCGACGACCTCGACGGACTCCTCCAGCGGACCGTGGAGCGCGCCCGCGACATGCTCGACGGCGACGCCGCCTTTCTGCTGCTGGCCACCGACGACGAGACCGAGCTGGAGGTACGGGCCACCACCGGCCTTCCCTCGGCCCGCCAGCGGTTCGCCCGCGTCCCCGTCGAGGCGGGTACCGGACGGTACGGCTCCGCCCGGATGCCGGCCGTCCACGAGGACCTCACGGCCGTCCCCGGCGCCGTCCCGCTGCTCAACTCCACCGGGATGCGCTCCGTCGTGACCGTCCCCCTCAAGGTGGAGGGTCGCCTCACCGGCTCACTCGGCGTCGCGGCGGAGTCCGCCGGCCGGTACTCCAACGAGGAGGCCCTGCGGCTCCAGTTCGCCGCCGACCGCATCGCCCTCGCCGTCGAATCCGCCCGTCTGGGCGAGCTGGAACGCCTGCGCCGCGGCTCCCTCTCCTTCCTGGTCGAGGCGTCCGACCTGCTCGCCGGAACCCTCGACCGCGACCAGACGCTGGCGCTCATGGCCCAGATGACCGTTCCTACGCTGGCCACCTGGTGCGCCGTCTACACCATCGCCGATCAGGCATCCGACCCCTACCTCAGCTATGTACTGCACGAGGACGAGGAACGTATCGACGGCCTTAAGGCCCTGCTGTCCAAGATCGCACCGCCCGACCCCGTCCCCACGCCCGGCGCCCGGGTCTGGGCCGCCCCCGGCCAGGCCGCCCAGCAGGCGGCCCTGCTCACCTCCAAGCGCGAACTGGGCCTCGGCTCCACCCCGCCGGTCTCCTCCGGCATCGGTACCACCCTGGCCACCGCGGCGGCCGTCGGCGGCGAGACCGTCGTCCTGCCCCTGGTCGCCCGCAACCGCGTCATCGGCATGCTGACCCTCGGCAAACCGTCCGACGACCACTTCCGCCAGGAGATCCTGGAACTCGCCGAGGACCTGTCCCGCCGCGCCGCCCTGGCTCTCGACAACGCCCGCCTCTACTCCGAGCGCGTCGCCATCAGCCAGTCCCTCCAGCGCAGCCTCCTGCCGCCCGACATGCCCGACATCCCCGGCGTCGAGGTCGAGGTCTTCTACCGCGCCGCCGGTGAGGGCAATGAGGTCGGCGGCGACTTCTACGACGTCTTCCCCATCCGCGACGGTGTGTACGGATTCGCCATCGGCGACGTCTGCGGTACGGGCCCGGAGGCCGCGGCCGTCACCGGCCTGGCCCGGCACGCCCTACGGCTGCTCGCCCGCGAGGGTTTCGGCGGCCCCGCGGTCCTGGAGCGCCTCAACGCCGCGATCCTCGACGAGGGCGCCCGCAGCCGCTTCCTCACCCTCCTCTACGGCGAGCTGTGGCCCCAGGAGGACGGCAGCGCCGTCCTCAAGGTCGTCTGCGCCGGGCATCCACTCCCCCTCCGTCTGCGCCAGGACGGCACCGTGGAGCCCGCCGCGGAACCGCAGCCGCTGCTCGGCGTCATGGACGATCTGGAGCTGTACGAGCAGATGGTGACCCTCGACCCGGGCGATGTCCTCCTCTGCGTCACGGACGGCGTCACCGAACGCCGCGAGGGCACCCGGATGCTCGGCGACGAGGGCCTCGCCGACGTCCTCAAGCACTGCACGGGCCTCACCGCGGGCGCGGTCGCCTCCCGCGTCCTGCGCGCGGTGGAACGCTTCGCGGCCGAGCCGGCCTCCGACGACATGGCCATCCTGGCCATGCG
>NZ_JBSGUP010000322.1:0-9149 GCF_053607985.1 Streptomyces sp. NPDC055078 | reverse complement strand
CGCCTGGGAAGAGGCGCGGGCCGTCGCTCGGGGACTGCGCGGCGTCACTTGGCGGCATCGTCCTTCTTGTCGTCGGAGCCCGCGTCATCGGACTCGCCCTCGATCACGGGGATCAGGGAGAGCTTGCCGCGGGAGTCGATCTCGGCGATCTCGACCTGGACCTTGGCACCGACCGCGAGGACGTCCTCGACGTTCTCCACGCGCTTGCCACCGGCGAGCTTGCGGATCTGCGAGATGTGCAGCAGGCCGTCCTTGCCCGGGAGCAGGGAGACGAAGGCACCGAAGGTGGTGGTCTTGACGACCGTGCCCAGGTAGCGCTCGCCGACCTCCGGCATGGTCGGGTTGGCGATGCCGTTGATCGTGGCGCGGGCGGCCTCGGCGGCCGGGCCGTCGGCGGCACCGATGTAGATGGTGCCGTCGTCCTCGATCGTGATCTCGGCGCCGGTGTCCTCCTGGATCTGGTTGATCATCTTGCCCTTGGGGCCGATGACCTCGCCGATCTTGTCCACGGGGATCTTGACGGTGATGATCCGCGGGGCGTTGGGGGACATCTCGTCCGGGGTGTCGATCGCTTCCATCATCACGTCGAGGATGTGGAGGCGGGCGTCACGGGCCTGCTTGAGGGCCGCGGCCAGGACGGAGGCCGGGATGCCGTCCAGCTTGGTGTCGAGCTGGAGGGCGGTGACGAACTCCTTCGTACCGGCGACCTTGAAGTCCATGTCGCCGAAGGCGTCCTCCGCACCGAGGATGTCGGTGAGGGCGACGTAGTGGGTCTTGCCGTCGATCTCCTGGGAGATCAGGCCCATGGCGATACCGGCGACGGGGGCCTTGAGGGGCACACCGGCGTTCAGCAGCGACATGGTGGAGGCGCAGACCGAGCCCATGGAGGTGGAGCCGTTGGACCCGAGCGCCTCGGAGACCTGGCGGATCGCGTAGGGGAACTCCTCGCGCGACGGCAGGACCGGGGTGATGGCGCGCTCGGCGAGCGCGCCATGGCCGATCTCGCGGCGCTTGGGGGAGCCCACCCGGCCGGTCTCGCCGACGGAGTAGGGCGGGAAGTTGTAGTTGTGCATGTAGCGCTTGCGGGTCACCGGGGAGAGGGTGTCCAGCTGCTGCTCCATCCGGAGCATGTTCAGGGTGGTGACGCCCAGGATCTGGGTCTCGCCGCGCTCGAACAGGGCGGAGCCGTGGACGCGCGGGATGGCCTCGACCTCGGCCGCGAGGGTACGGATGTCCGTGACGCCGCGGCCGTCGATGCGGACCTTGTCCTTGATGACGCGCTCGCGCACGAGGGACTTGGTCAGCGAGCGGTAGGCGGCGGAGATCTCCTTCTCGCGGCCCTCGAACTGCGGGATCAGCTTCTCGGCGGCGACGGCCTTGACGCGGTCCAGCTCACTCTCGCGGTCCTGCTTGCCCGCGATGGTGAGCGCCTGGGCCAGCTCGTCCTTGACTGCGGCGCTGAGCGCCTGGAGGACGTCGTCCTCGTAGTCGAGGAAGACGGGGAACTCACCCTCGGGCTTGGCGGCCTTGGCGGCGAGGTCCGACTGGGCCTTGCACAGGACCTTGATGAAGGGCTTCGCGGCATCGAGACCGGCGGCGACGACCTCCTCGGTCGGCGCCTCGGCACCGCCCTTGACCAGGGCGATCGTCTTGTCGGTCGCCTCGGCCTCGACCATCATGATCGCGACGTCGCCGTCGTCCAGGACCCGGCCGGCGACGACCATGTCGAAGACGGCGTCCTCCAGCTCGGTGTGGGTCGGGAAGGCGACCCACTGGCCCTTGATCAGGGCGACGCGGGTGCCGCCGATCGGGCCGGAGAAGGGCAGGCCGGCGAGCTGCGTGGAGCAGGAGGCGGCGTTGATGGCGACCACGTCGTAGAGGTGGTCGGGGTTGAGCGCCATGATCGTCTCAACGATCTGGATCTCGTTGCGCAGGCCCTTCTTGAAGGAGGGGCGCAGCGGGCGGTCGATCAGGCGGCAGGTGAGGATCGCGTCCTCGGAGGGGCGGCCCTCCCGGCGGAAGAAGGAGCCGGGGATCTTGCCGGCCGCGTACATCCGCTCCTCGACGTCGACCGTCAGGGGGAAGAAGTCGAGCTGGTCCTTGGGCTTCTTGGAGGCGGTGGTGGCCGACAGCACCATGGTGTCGTCGTCCAGGTACGCCACGGCGGAGCCGGCGGCCTGCTTGGCGAGGCGGCCCGTCTCGAAGCGGATGGTGCGGGTGCCGAAGGAGCCGTTGTCGATGACGGCCTCGGCGTAGTGGGTCTCGTTCTCCACTAGTGATTTCTCCGTTACGTTTCGTCTTTCGTCTCCTCGCCCGTGTGGCGGGGGGACGTGCGGAGAAGCTCTCGTACTGCGGGCCGGTCTTCGATCGAAGCACCCGGGGGCTTTTCTCCGGGGGCCACTACCGAGGACCGGCGGCGGCGAGTCGGCTTCTCACTCTTCGGTACTGCGTTCAGTGCTGCGTTCTGGCGTGCGGTGGATCGGGTCGTGCAGGTGAAGCACTGTGTGCGACCAGAGTAAGTGCGGTCCGGTACGGAACGCACGTACAGCCGGTCACGCACGTACAGCAAAAGGGAGCGGCCCCCTCTTCACCGGGAACCGCTCCCCTCCACGGCGTCCTACTTGGCGCCGCCGGCCGCACCGCGGCGGATGCCGAGGCGGTCGACCAGCGCGCGGAAGCGCTGGATGTCCTTCTTGGCCAGGTACTGCAGGAGCCGGCGGCGCTGGCCGACCAGGATCAGCAGTCCACGGCGGGAGTGGTGGTCGTGCTTGTGGGTCTTGAGGTGCTCGGTCAGGTCCGAGATACGGCGGGAGAGCATCGCGACCTGCACCTCGGGGGAGCCGGTGTCGCCCTCCTTGGTGCCGAACTCGGTCATGATCTGCTTCTTCGTAGCGGCGTCGAGAGACACTCGGTACTCCTCTGGTGTGTTCTATGCGCCCACGAGTGCCCCTGGTCTCGATCTCAGGAGGGCTTCCGTGACTCGGAGGCGAAGGTCCGATGAGCGCTGCCCCCAGGGAGTCCGGGGACGCGTACACAAACGGCCGTCGGCCAGCCTACCAGCCCCCGGCCAGGCTCCTTACCAGCGGGTCAGCGGCCCTCCCGGCCCGGTCGACAGGCTATTCCAGCCGGTCAGGGAGCGGGCGGCCAGCCGGTCAGGGAGCGGGCCTGCTAGCTGGTCAGGGAGCGGGCGGCGTTGAAGACGTCGAGTACGGCGAGGCAGAGCGGGACGAGGGCGAGCAGCACCAGGCCCTCGGTGAGGTCGAGGAGGCGCCCCCAGAACGGTGAGAGGCCCTTCCTGGGGATGACCAGGCCGATGGCGGTGATCAGCGCGGCGCCCGCTGCGACGGCCGCGGCGAGCCAGATCGTACGGATGTCCAGGCCGCCCCGGTCGCCGTACATGATCAGGTCCTTGACCAGGTCGACGGGCGGGTTCAGGGAGAGGCCGAGGACCAGCAGGGCGATCGCGGCGATCCCGGCGACCAGGGCGCAGGCGACCTGCGAGGTGTAGCGGAAGAGCCGGGCGCGCAGCAGCATCGCGAGGCCGGTCGACAGCGCGAGGAGCTGGCCCCACAGGCTGCTGGAGAAGCCGAGCACGGCGGCGGAGCCGACGACGACCGCCGCGCAGCCGCCGACCAGTCCGAGGAGCATCTCGTGGCCGCGGCGGGCCTGGAGCGCGATGCGCTCACCGTCGACGGGGCCGGGCTCGGCGTCGGGGGCCGCGCCCGGCTCGGCGGGGTCGGCGTTGAAGTCGTCGTCGGCGGCGCTGCGCGGGGACGCGTAGCCGATGGGGAGGCGGGCGAAGCGGGCGGAGAGGCCGGGGAGGAAGGCGACCAGGCCGATGGCGACCGGGGCGACGACGGCGGCGGTCTCGGTGGCGGAGGCTTCGGTGAGGATGCCGATGAACGTGGCGAGGGTGCCGGTGGCGCTGAGGAAGGTCGCGGCGACGAAGGGGGCGTCCCCGCTGGGGGTGAGCGCGACCAGGGCGACCGAGGCGACGAGGACGGTGACACAGCCGAGGAGGAACTGGAGCTTGCCGGGTCCCTGGCCCGCGTCGGGGCCGATGATGCCGGACCCCGCGATGAGCAGCAGCGGGAGTGCGCCGAGCCCGAGGGCGACGGCGGTTGCGCGGTCGGCGTAGACCCGGGCGCGGACGCCCGCGAAGGCGGTGAGCAGGAGTCCGCCGGCGCCCGCGATGATGCCGGGCAGGCTGTGCATGTCGTGGCGGACGGGGTCGGCGTACCAGAGGACGAAGCCCATCAGGACGAGCAGCAGCACGCCGCCCACCAGGCCCGCGGCGCGCAGGAGTTCATCGCTCCACAGATGGCGGTCGCGGCGCACGGCGGAGGCGACCGCGTCGGATACGTCGTCATAGACGGCGGGCGGCAGGGACTGGGCGAAGGGCCGCAGGCTGAGGACTTCGCCGTCGAGGACCCGCTGGCCGGCCAGTGAGCGTGCTCCGTCGAGTACGGTGCCGTCGCGGCGGACGAGGTGGTAGCCGGTGGGGGTGCCCGGCTCCTGCGTCTGACCGGTGAGCCGCAGGATCTCGGGGTAGACGTCGGCGACGGCGATGTCTTCGGGGAGGGCGACATCGATCCGGCTGTCCGGCGCCACCACGGTGACGCGGCAGAAGCCTGTCGCTGCGGTCGTACTCACTTGTTCGGACCCCCTGATTCGCGGTTGCGCACCATGCGCGCGCCACCCTACCGGGACGCATGCCCCTGGTCCCCAAGTAGGATCACCGTCGCGCGGAGGGGGCCCGCCGCTCACGGGGGCGTCGGTCGAGGAAGCTGCCCGCCTGCATTCCTGAATTCGTCCGTATCGAGGGATTGATGCTCCGGTGAGCCAGATCGTCGTGAAACGCCCGCCGAGGTCGCTGCCGCCTGAAGTGCCCACGCAGGAACTGGCGCTGGAGCCGCCTCCGGAGCTGCCGCGGGGTCAGCAGGAGGGCATGCTGATGCAGATCCTGCCGGTGCTCGGCATGGGTTCGTCGGTGGTCTTCTTCTTCTCGCCGCAGGCTCCGCCGTTCATGCGCATCATGGGTGTGCTGATGCTGTTCTCGACGGTCGCGATGGTCATCGCACAGGTCGTCAGATTCCGCCGGGGTACGCAGGGGCAAATGGCAGATGTCCGCCGGGACTATCTCAAATACCTCGCCCAGACCCGGCGGTCGATCCGCCGGACGGCGCGCAGGCAGCGGGATGCCCAGCTGTATCTGAACCCGGCGCCCGAGCAGCTGTGGTCGCTGGTGGCCGAGGGTTCGCGGGTGTGGGAACGGCGGGTGGGCGACAACGACTTCGCGCAGGTACGGGTCGGGCTCGGCGCGCAGCAGCTCGCGACGCCGCTGGTGGCGCCGGACACCGCGCCGGTCGATGAGCTGGAGCCGCTGTCGGCGGGGGCGATGCAGCAGTTTCTGGCGGTGCACGGGTCGCTCGACGGGCTGCCGATGGCGGTCTCGATGCGGGCGTTCTATCACGTGACGATCTCCGGGGAGCCGCAGTCGGCGCAGTCGGCCGCGCGGGCGCTGGTGTGCCAGCTGACCACCCTGCACTCCCCCGAGGATCTGACGGTCGCGGTGGTGGCGGCACCGGGTGCGGTGGAGCGGTGGGACTGGACGAAGTGGCTGCCGCACACCCAGGTGCCGGGGCAGGTCGACGGGGCCGGGACGAAGCGGCTGTTCGGCGACGACCTCGGTGAGCTGGAGCAGTTGCTGCACAGCAGGCTGGACGGGCGGCCCCGGTTCAGCCGGGAGAACCAGCCGGTGCTGGACCAGCCGCATGTGCTGGTCGTCCTGGACGGCGGGATGGTGCCGCCGGACTCGCTGTTCGCGGCGGCCGAGGGCCTCCAGGGCGTCACCATCGTCGAGGTCGTCTCCGGTGATCTCGACGAGCCGCGCGGTGGTCTTTCGGTGATCGTGCGGCCGGGCCGGCTGCGGCTGGCGTCGGGCCATCGGGTGGCGTACGAGGGGGTCCCGGACGGGATCTCGCTGCCGGCCGCGGAGGCGCTGGCGCGTCAGCTCGCGCCGCTGCGGATGGGTGGCGGCGACAACGACGAACCGCTGCTGGCCAATCTGGACTTCACGGATCTGCTGAATCTGGGGGACGCGGCCGGGGTCGATGTGGCGCGGACCTGGCGGCCCCGGTCGACGGCCGAGCGGCTGCGGGTGCCCATCGGTGTGGGCGAGGACGGCCAGCCGGTGATGCTGGACCTCAAGGAGGCGGCGCAGGAGGGCATGGGCCCGCACGGGCTGTGTGTCGGCGCGACCGGTTCCGGCAAGTCGGAGCTGCTGCGGACCCTGGTGCTGGGGCTCGCGGTCACCCACTCGTCGGAGACGCTGAACTTCGTGCTCGCTGACTTCAAGGGCGGTGCCACGTTTGCCGGGATGTCGCAGATGCCGCATGTCGCGGCGGTGATCACCAACCTGTCGGACGATCTGACGCTGGTCGACCGCATGGGGGACGCGATCCGCGGTGAACTCCAGCGGCGGCAGGAGCTGCTGCACAGGTCGGGCAACTACGCGAACATCCATGACTACGAGAAGGCCCGCGCGGCCGGTGCGCCCCTGGAGCCGCTGGCCTCGCTGGTCCTGGTGCTGGACGAGTTCTCCGAACTCCTCACCGCCAAGCCGGACTTCATCGACATGTTCATCCAGATCGGCCGGATCGGCCGTTCGCTGGGCGTGCATCTGCTGCTGGCCTCGCAGCGCCTTGAGGAGGGCAAGCTGCGCGGTCTGGACACGTATCTCTCCTACCGGATCGGGCTGCGGACGTTCTCCGCCGCCGAGTCGCGGACGGCGATCGGGGTGCCGGACGCGTACCACCTGCCGTCGGTGCCGGGGTCGGGGTATCTGAAGTTCGGTACGGAGGAGATGACCCGGTTCAAGGCGGCGTATGTCTCCGGTACGTACCGCACCGCCGGGCCGGATCTGTCGGTGGGTCAGCTGCCCATCGAGCGGCGGCCCGCGGTCTTCACGGCGGCTCCGGTGCCGGTGGTGTACGCGGCCCCCGATCCGGCCGCGACCGCCGCGGGCTCGGCGGACGACGACGCGCTGTCGGACACGGTGCTCGATGTGATCGTGCGCCGGCTGGAGGGGCAGGGGGTGCCCGCCCATCAGGTGTGGCTGCCGCCGCTGGACCAGGCGCCGACGCTGGACCAGTTGCTGCCGGGGCTCGCGCCGACCCCGGAGCGCGGGCTGACCGCGACGGAGTACACCCGGCCCGGCGGGCTCACGGTCCCCCTCGGGCTGATCGACAAGCCCTTCGAGCAGCGGCGCGAGGTGCTGTACCGCGACTTCTCGGGGGCGGCGGGCCACATGATGGTCGTCGGCGGCCCGCAGTCCGGCAAGTCGACGCTGATGCGGACGCTGGTGTCGTCGTTCGCCCTCACCCACACCCCGGCCGAGGTGCAGTTCTACTGTCTGGACTTCGGCGGTGGCGGGCTGTCCTCGCTCTCCGGTCTGCCGCATGTGGGCGGGGTGGCCTCCCGGCTGGACCCCGAGCGGGTACGGCGCGCGGTCGCCGAGGTGCTGGGGGTGCTGAACCGGCGCGAGGAGTTCTTCCGCGCGCAGGGCATCGACTCCATCGCCACCTACCGGCGCAGGCGCGCGGCGGGCGAGCTGCCGGGTGAGGCATGGGGCGATGTGTTCCTGGTCATCGACGGCTGGGGCGGGTTCAAGAACGACTACGAGATGATGGAGCCGGTCGTCGCCGATCTCACGGCGCGCGGCCTCGGCTACGGCATCCATGTCGTCATCACCGCCGCCCGCTATATGGAGGTGCGGGCCGCGCTCAAGGACCAGATGCTGGGCCGGCTCGAACTGCGGCTGGGCGATGTCATGGACTCCGAGTTCGACCGCAAGGTGGCGGCGAACGTGCCGACCGGGGTGCCGGGCCGGGGGCAGGTGCCGGAGAAGCTGCACTTCATGACCGCTCTGCCGCGTATCGACTCGGTGAGCGACGCGGGCGATCTCTCCGACGGCACGGCGGCCTTCGTCCAGACGGTCAGGAGCCACTGGAACGGGCCGCCCGCGCCGGCCATCCGGCTGCTGCCGCGGATGCTGCCCGCCGAGCAGCTGCCGAAGGGCTTCGAGCAGCCGCGGCAGGGGATCGCGATCGGTATCGACGAGACAGGTCTGGAGCCGGTGTTCGTCGATTTCGAGACCGATCCGTTCCTGCTGGTCTTCGGGGAGAGCGAGTCCGGCAAGACCGCGCTGCTGCGGCTGATCGCCCAGCGGATCACCGAGCGATACACCCCGGAGGAGGCGCGGATCGTCGTCGGCGACTACCGGCGCACGATGCTGGAGGCGGTGCCGTCGTCGCATCTGCTGGAGTACGCGCCGATGACCTCGGCGATGGAGATGCACATGGACGCCATCGCCACCGTGATGGGCAAGCGGGCGCCGAAGCCGGACATCACCCCGCAGCAGTTGCGCGACCGCAGCTGGTGGTCGGGGCCACAGCTCTTCGTGATCATCGACGACTACGAGCTGGTCGCCACCAACTCGGGCAACCCGATGTCGGTACTGGTGGAGAACCTGCCGTTCGCGCGCGATGTCGGGATCCGCTTCATCGTCGCCCGCAGCTCCGCGGGCGCCTCCCGGGCGATGTACGAGTCCTTCATGCAGCGCGTCAAGGAGCTGGGCGCGCAGGGCGTCATCCTCTCCGGGGACCCGGGCGAGGGCGACATCCTGGGCAATGTGCGGGCGCGGCCGATGCCTCCGGGGCGCGGCACCTTCGTCTCCCGCAAGCGGGGCGCCCCGCTGATCCAGGTCGGCTGGCAGCCGGATCGGTGAGGCCCTTAGGGTGGGCCGGGAACGTCGTTGGACACAGAACCTCGTTGGACGAGCAGTGAGATCCCTGGGAGGCACGGCGCCGATGGCCGAGGCAGTCGACAAGGAACGCGTGAAGGAAGAGCTGTACGCCCTCGACATCTCCGGCGTGGAGTGGCTGAGCGCGCCCGGGACGAGCGAGGACGAGGAGCGGGTGGAGATCGCGCATCTGCCGGACGGAGCGGTCGCCATGCGCTCCTCGCTCGACCCGGACACGGTGCTGCGCTACACGGAGGCGGAGTGGCGGGCGTTCGTCCTCGGCGCCCGGGACGGGGAGTTCGACCTCAAGTAGGCCGAGTGCGCGAGCACACGAAGGGGGCTGCCC
>NZ_JBSGUP010000321.1:0-9175 GCF_053607985.1 Streptomyces sp. NPDC055078 | reverse complement strand
GCCGGAGGCCGTGCCTTCCCACCGGCCGGACGCCGAACAGCCGACCCGCAGGGGCACCTCCACGCCCGCTAGGGCGTAGGGGGCAGGTACGGGGGCGGAGCCCACGGAAAGCGGGCCGCCCTCAGGACCGTCACGCACGCGGCGGGGCCGTGGACGCGCGGGCCATCAGGTCCGCCGTGATGGTCGCGATGCCCCCCGGCGGCGGCTCCTCCTTGCCCATCGCGAGCCGGCCCGCCCTCGCCCCCGCCTCGTACAGCGGCAGCCGTACGGTCGTCAGTGCCGGTACGGCGTCGACCGAGAACGGGAGGTCGTCGAACCCGGCCACCGAGACGTCCTGCGGGATCCGCAGCCCCCGGTCCCGCAGCGCCGCACACGCCCCCAGGGCCACCGTGTCGTTCGCCGCCACGATCGCCGTGAGGGAGGCGTCGCGGCGCAGCAGTTCCACCGTGGCGTCGTAGCCGGAGCGCCGGGCGTACGGCCCGTGGACGGTGAGCCGGTCCTGGTCGCCGTCGACGCCCGCGCCCGTCAGCGCGGCCCGGTGCCCCTCCAGCCGGTGCCGGGTCGTCGTCCGCTCGGGCGGGCCCGCCACATAGCCGATCCGGCGGTGGCCGATGCTGAGCAGATGCTCGGTGAGCCGCCGTCCGCCGCCCCGGTTGTCGAACGCGAGGGCGGCGAGTGCCGAGTCGCCGGACGGACCGGGCATCGGCGGCCGTCCGCACAGCACCACCTTCGTCCCCGCGTCCGCGAGCCTCGCGAGCTTGGCGGACACCGCCGCGATATGGCCGGGATCCTCCAGCGCGCCCCCGGTCAGGACGACCGCCGCCGCGCGCTGGCGCTGGAGGAGGGTGAGATAGCGCAGTTCGCGCTCGGGCGAGCCGTTGGTGTTGCAGACGACGGCGAGTTTCTCGCCACCGGCCCGCCCCGAGCCCTCCTGTCCGCCGATCTCGGACTGCGCGGCCCCGGCAATGATCCCGAAGAAGGGGTCGGCGATGTCGTTCACCAGGATGCCGACCAGATCGGAGGTGGCGGCGGCGAGCGAGCTGGCCGGGCCGTTGAGGACGTAGTCGAGTTCGTCGACCGCGCGAAGAACCCTTTCCCGGGTGGCCGCGGCGACCGGGTAGTTGCCGTTGAGCACACGGGACACGGTGGCCGGGGACACCCGGGCGCGCGCCGCGACATCCGCCAGGGTGACTGTCATCGCTTTCCTCCGGGGAACGGGCCGGGGCCCTTGTCCCGGCCACTGTCGGCAGGCTAGCGTCATACCGTTTAGAAAGCGCTTACTGTGGGCGTATCGAGGGAAGACAGCCAGAAAGAGGGAACCGCTCGGTCGGCTCGGGGTGACAGTGGGGCGTGCGAGGAACACGAGTGACGAGGGGCGCCGCACCCCGCGCCCACCGCAGCCCGCACCCCGTATCGCACACAGCACGAGCGCCCCCCGCGCGCGCCCCGCCGAAGCACCCGGCCCGCCACCCGCCGGGACGACCCCGATGCCTGCCTGATGTCGGCCCGATGTCCGCCCGAATGTCCGCTTGATGACGCTACCCGGGACCGCCCCGGGACCGATCCGAACCCGCCCCGGGACCCTCTTTGGGCCCCACCCCGAAGACCCCCCAGGGACGCCCCCCACGACCACCGCTCGATGACCCAACCCGGGACCGGCCGGGACCGCCCCGGGACCGGCCGGAACCGCCTCGGCCGAGGTCCCGGCTCGGCCCCCCGGCCCCGGCCCCCGGCCGCCTGGCCCCGCCCCCGGGCCGTCCACCGAAAGCCGGAGCAGAGCAGCCCGCTCACCGAAAGCCCGCCCACCGACAGACGGAGGCAGCGTGACCCGCAGGACCCTGCGTATCGCCATGAACGGCGTCACGGGCCGGATGGGATACCGGCAGCACCTCGTCCGCTCCCTCCTCGCCATCCGCGCGGAGGGCGGACTCGACCTCGGTGACGGTGACGTCCTGTGGCCCGAGCCGGTCCTGGTCGGCCGCCGCGAGCCCGCCCTGAGGGACATCGCCGAACTCCACGGCCTCACGCACTGGACGACCGACCTGGACGCGCTGCTCGCCGCCGATGGCGAGGACCGGGTGGACCTCTACTTCGACGCCCAGATCACCTCCGCCCGCGTCCCCGCGCTCCGGCGTGCCATCGCCGCGGGCAAACACATCTACACCGAGAAGCCGACCGCGCCCGACCTCGCGAGCGCCCTCGAACTGGCCCGGCTCGCCGACGCCGCCGGTCTGCGGCACGGCGTCGTCCAGGACAAGATCTTTCTGCCGGGGCTGCTCAAGCTGCGACGGCTGATCGACAGCGGCTTCTTCGGCGAGATCCTCTCCGTGCGCGGCGAGTTCGGCTACTGGGTCTTCGAGGGCGACTGGCAGAGCGCCCAGCGCCCGTCGTGGAACTACCGCGCGCAGGACGGCGGCGGCATCGCCGTCGATATGTTCCCGCACTGGGAGTACGTCCTGCACGAGCTGTTCGGCCGGGTGACCGGGGTGATGGCGCACATCGTGACCCACATCCCCCGGCGCTGGGACGAGCGGGGCGAGCCGTACCCGGCGACCGCCGACGACGCCGCCTATGCCGTCTTCCAGCTCGAAGGCGGCGCCGTGGCCCAGATCAACTCCTCCTGGGCGGTACGGGTGATGCGTGACGAACTGGTGGAGTTCCAGGTCGACGGCACCCATGGCTCGGCCGTCGCCGGGCTCCGCCGCTGCCGCGCCCAGCACCGCACCGCCACCCCCAGACCGGTCTGGGACCCCGAGCTGCCCCCGGCGGAGTCCTTCCGCGACCAGTGGCAGGAGATCCCGGACAACGGCGAGTTCGGCAACGCCTTCAAGGCGCAGTGGGAGCTGTTCCTGCGCCATGTCGCCCTCGGCGAGCCCTACCGCTGGGATCTTCTCGCGGGCGCGCGCGGGGTCCAGCTCGCCGAACTGGGGCTGCGCTCCTCGGCCCAGGGCCGCCGCCTCGACGTCCCGGAGCTGACGCTGTGACCCTCCGGCTGCCGGACGCGAACGGGCGGTTGCGTACGTATGTCCCGCGCGCCGACCCCGTACGCCCCGCGCGCAGGGCGGGCGGCCTCCGCTCCCGTACGGTCTTCGCCGCCGCACATGTGGTGGCGAACCCGTACGCGGATCCCCACGCGCACGCGTACGCGGATCCGCACACCGACCCGTACACCGGCCACAACGCCGGTACGGGCCCCGTCGACTGGGACGCCACCCTCGCCTTCCGCCGCCATCTGTGGTCGTACGGCCTGGGTGTGGCGGAGGCGATGGACACCGCGCAGCGCGGCATGGGACTGGGGTGGCCGGCCGCCGCCGAGCTGATCCGGCGCTCGGCGGCCGAGGCGAAGGCGACCGGCGGCCGGATCGCCTGCGGAGTCGGCACGGACCAGCTCCCCGGCCTGGACCAGCTCCCCGGCCTGGACCAGCTCCCCGGAGCCGGCCATCTGCCCGGGACCAGCCGGCCGATTACCGCTGCCGCCCCTGCCGCCCCGTTCGCCCCTGCCGTCCCCGCCGCTCTCGCCGCCGTCCGCCGCGCGTACGAGGAACAGCTCGCACTCGCCGAGGACACCGGCGCCCAGCCGATTCTGATGGCGTCCCGCGCGCTGGCCGCCGCCGCCCGTACGCCGGACGACTATCTCGCCCTCTACGGCGAGTTGTTGCGGCAGGCGGCCGGGCCGGTCATCCTCCACTGGCTGGGCCCGATGTTCGACCCGGCGCTGGCGGGCTACTGGGGCAGTACCGACCTCGGCACCGCCACCGAAACCCTCCTGGAGATCGTCGCTGCCCACCCCGGCAAGGTCGACGGCGTCAAGGTCTCCCTGCTCGACGCGGAACGCGAGATCGCGCTGCGGCGGCGGCTCCCCGCCGGCGTACGGTGCTACACCGGTGACGATTTCCACTACCCGGAGCTGATCGCCGGAGACGAACACGGCTTCAGCCACGCCCTGCTGGGCGTCTTCGACCCGCTCGGCCCGCTGGCCGCCGACGCCGTACGAGCCCTTGATCAAGGCACAGAAGGCACCGCAGGCACAGAGGGCACCGCAGGCACCACAGGCGTCGCGGGCGTCGGGGGCGGCCCGGACGCATTCCGGGCGATCCTCGATCCCACCGTCGCGCTCGCCCGCCACCTCTTCGAGCCACCGACCCGCTTCTACAAGACGGGGGTGGTGCTGCTGGCCTGGCTGGCGGGCCACCAGTCCCACTTCACCATGGTCGGTGGCCTCCAGTCGGCCCGTTCCCTGCCGCACCTCGCCCGCGCCTACGAACTGGCCGACGGCCTCGGTCTCTTCCCCGACCCACCGCTCGCCGAGGCCCGGATGGCCGCCCTGCTCACCGTGCACGGAGTCGGCTCATGAGCGCGCCGAGCCGTTTCAGCATCAACCAGATGACCGTCAGACAGCTCTCCCTGCCCGAACTCACCACCGCCTGCGGGCGTCTGGGCATCGGCGCCGTAGGACTGTGGCGCGAGCCGGTGCGGTCGTACGGGCCCGAGGCGGCGGCCCGTCTCGTACGCGACGCGGGTCTGACCGTCACCAGCCTGTGCCGGGGCGGCTTCCTCACCGCGACCGACCCCGCCGAGCGCGGGCGCGCTCTGGACGACAACCGCGCCGCCGTGGACGAGGCGGCGGCCCTCGGCACCGACACCCTGCTGCTGGTCTCCGGCGGACTGCCACCCGGCAGCCGCGATCTGCCGGGCGCGCGACAGCGGGTCGCGGAAGCCCTGTCGGTACTCGCCCCTTACGCCGGAGAGCGGGGCGTACGGCTGGCGATCAAACCGCTGCACCCGATGTACGCGGCGGACCGGTGCGTCGTCTCCACGCTGGCGCAGGCCCTCGCCATCGCCGAGCAGTTCCCGCCCTCCCGGGTCGGCGTCGCGGTGGACACCTACCACGTCTGGTGGGACGACACCGCGCCCGACGCGGTCGCCAGGGCGGGCGCCTCCGGCCGTATCCACGCCTTCCAGCTCGCCGACTGGACGACACCGCTGCCCGCCGGCGTCCTCACCGGGCGCGGCCAGCTCGGGGACGGTTCGATCGAGCTGCGCCGGTGGCGGGAGCGGCTGGACACCGCGGGCTACCGGGGCCCGATCGAAGTGGAACTGTTCAACGAGGAGCTGTGGGCGCGCGACGGGGCGGAGGTCCTGGCGGAGACGGCGGCCCGGTTCGCGGAGCATGTGGGGTGAGGTCCGCGAGCCGGGGTTCCAGGGTGCGGACCGCTCGCCGGACCATGGCAACGCTCGCCGGACCACACCAACGCTCGACAGTCCGGCGAGCGCTGATACGGACCGTCGGGTTATCCACAGGCCGCACACGTTGTCGGACGTCGGCGGTAGCGTCGGATCATGTCCAATCCGGCGGTTCCGGCAGTTCCGGCAGTTCTTGAAGGGGTCCTTGAGCGGATCACCTATGCCAACGAGGAGAACGGGTACACGGTGGCCCGGGTCGACACCGGCCGCGGCTCCGGCGATCTCCTCACCGTGGTCGGCTCGCTGCTCGGCGCACAGCCGGGTGAATCCCTGCGGATGGAGGGCCGCTGGGGCTCCCATCCGCAGTACGGCAAGCAGTTCACCGTCGAGAACTACACGACGGTCCTGCCCGCCACCGTCCAGGGGATACGCCGTTATCTCGGCTCCGGGCTGATCAAGGGCATCGGCCCGAGGATCGCCGAGCGGATCGTCGACCACTTCGGGGTGGACACCCTCGATGTCATCGAGCGGGAGCCGAAGCGGCTCATCGAGGTGCCCGGACTCGGCCCGAAGCGGACCGGAATGATCGGCGCGGCCTGGGAGGAGCAGAAGGCCATCAAGGAGGTCATGATCTTCCTCCAGGGTGTCGGCGTCTCCACCTCGATCGCCGTGCGGATCTACAAGAAGTACGGGGACGCCTCGATCTCGGTGGTGAAGAACCAGCCGTACCGGCTCGCGGCCGATGTGTGGGGCATCGGGTTTCTCACCGCCGACCGGATCGCCCAGGCGGTGGGCATTCCGCACGACAGCCCGGAGCGGGTCAAGGCGGGCCTGCAGTACGCGCTGTCGCAATCCACCGACCAGGGGCACTGCTTCCTGCCGGAGGAGCAGCTGATCGCCGACGCGGTGAAGCTGCTCCAGGTGGACACCGGCCTGGTCATCGACTGTCTCGCCGAACTGGCCGCGGACGAGGAGGGGGTCGTGCGGGAGCGGGTGCCGGGGGCCGACGGCGGCGACCCGGTGACGGCGGTCTATCTGGTGCCCTTCCACCGCGCCGAGATGTCCCTCGCCGCCCAGCTCCGGCGGCTGCTGCGGGCCCCGGAGGACCGCCTCCCCGCCTTCCGGGACGTCGCCTGGGACAAGGCGCTGGCCTGGCTCGCGGAGCGTACGGGTGCCGAGTTGGCCCCCGAGCAGGAAGCCGCGGTCCGGCTCGCGCTCACCAGCCGGGTGGCGGTGCTGACGGGCGGCCCGGGGTGCGGGAAGTCGTTCACCGTACGGTCGGTGGTGGAGCTGGCCCGGGCCAAGAAGACGAAGGTGGTGCTGGCCGCGCCCACCGGCCGCGCGGCCAAGCGGCTCTCCGAGCTGACCGGGGCCGAGGCGTCCACGGTCCACCGGCTGCTGGAGCTGAAGCCGGGCGGTGACGCCGCGTACGACCGGGACCGGCCGCTCGACGCCGATCTGGTGGTCGTGGACGAGGCGTCCATGCTCGATCTGTTGCTGGCCAACAAGCTCGTCAAAGCGGTGGCACCGGGTGCACATCTGCTGTTGGTGGGGGATGTCGACCAGCTTCCCAGTGTGGGCGCCGGCGAAGTGCTGCGGGATCTGCTGGCGGACGGCGGCCCCGTGCCGAGCGTCCGTCTGACGAGGATCTTCCGCCAGGCCCAGCAGTCCGGCGTGGTCACCAACGCCCACCGGATCAATGCGGGCACGCACCCCATCACTTCGGGCCTGAGCGACTTCTTCCTCTTCGCCGAGGAGGAGACAGAAGACGCCGGACGCGTCACAGTGGATGTGGCGGCGCGAAGAATTCCGGCCAAGTTCGGGCTCGATCCCCGGCGAGATGTTCAGGTTCTCGCACCTATGCACCGGGGCCCGGCGGGCGCGGGCGCGCTCAATGGACTGCTTCAGCAGGCCATTACCCCCGCGCGGCCCGATGTGGCCGAGAAGCGCTTCGGCGGCCGAGTTTTCCGCGTCGGCGACAAGGTCACCCAGATTCGCAACAACTACGAGAAGGGGGAGAACGGCGTCTTCAACGGCACGGTCGGCGTGGTCACCTCGCTTCACCTGGACGATCAGCGGCTGACCGTCCTGACGGACGACGACGAGGAGGTCCCCTACGATTTCGACGAACTGGACGAACTGGCCCATGCGTATGCGGTGACCATCCATCGCTCGCAGGGCAGTGAGTACCCGGCGGTGGTGATCCCGGTCACCACCGGTGCGTGGATGATGCTCCAGCGGAACCTTCTGTATACGGCCGTCACCCGGGCGAAAAAGCTTGTCGTCCTGGTCGGCTCCCGCAAGGCGATAGGTCAGGCGGTGCGCACGGTTTCCGCAGGCAGACGCTTCACCGCGCTCGACCACCGGCTCTCCGGGGCCTGATGGACGGCTCCGCCGGCCGGGGGAAGCCGTCCGTCGCGGGGGGTGGGAAATGCCACCTCGACTTCCGGAATCCGGGCGGACGGGGCAGGATGAGCAGGTTGGCGGCACTCAGTGCCGCCAAAGGGTCCAACGGTCGACCCCGAGTGCACTCTGCTGAGCCAAGTGGGGGATGGTAGAGACAGTCAGGGCACCTCGAAGAAGAGGCACTACGTCGGTGAGGGATGACGTGAGCGACAACTCTGTAGTACTGCGGTACGCGGACGGCGAGTACACCTATCCGGTGGCTGAGAGCACCGTCGGTGACAAGGGCTTCGACATCGGGAAGCTCCGAGCCCAGACCGGTCTGGTGACCCTGGACAGCGGCTACGGCAACACCGCCGCCTATAAATCCTCGATCACCTACCTCGACGGTGAGGAGGGCATCCTCCGCTACCGCGGCTACCCCATCGAGCAGCTGGCCGAGCGTTCCAGCTTCCTTGAGGTGGCGTACCTGCTCATCAACGGCGAGCTGCCGACCGTCGACGAGCTGGCCGAGTTCAAGGGCGAGATCACCCAGCACACCCTGCTCCACGAGGACGTCAAGCGGTTCTTCGAGGGATTCCCGCGCGACGCCCACCCCATGGCCATGCTGTCCTCCGTGGTCAGCGCCCTGTCGACGTTCTACCAGGGCAGCCACAACCCGTTCGACGACGAGCAGCGGCACCTCTCCACGATCCGGCTGCTCGCCAAGCTGCCGACGATCGCGGCGTACGCGTACAAGAAGTCGATCGGCCACCCCTTCGTCTACCCGCGCAACGACCTCGGGTACGTGGAGAACTTCCTGCGCATGACCTTCTCGGTCCCCGCGCAGGAGTACGACCTCGACCCGGTCGTCGTCGCCGCGCTCGACAAGCTCCTGATCCTGCACGCGGACCACGAGCAGAACTGTTCGACCTCCACCGTCCGGCTGGTCGGCTCCTCCCAGGCGAACATGTTCGCCTCGATCTCCGCCGGCATCTCCGCCCTGTGGGGCCCGCTGCACGGCGGCGCCAACCAGTCGGTGCTGGAGATGCTGGAGGGCATCCAGTCCTCCGACGGCAACGTCGACACCTTCATCCGCAAGGTGAAGAACAAGGAGGACGGCGTCCGGCTGATGGGCTTCGGCCACCGCGTCTACAAGAACTTCGACCCCCGGGCGAAGATCATCAAGGCGGCGGCGCACGATGTCCTCTCCGCGCTCGGCAAGTCCGACGAGCTGCTGGACATCGCGCTGAAGCTGGAGGAGCACGCGCTCTCCGACGACTACTTCACCGAGCGCAAGCTGTACCCGAACGTCGACTTCTACACCGGTCTGATCTACCGGGCCATGGGCTTCCCGACGGAGATGTTCACCGTGCTCTTCGCGCTCGGCCGGCTGCCCGGCTGGATCGCCCAGTGGCACGAGATGATCAAGGAGCCGGGTTCCCGTATCGGCCGTCCGCGCCAGATCTACACGGGCGTGGTCGAGCGCGACTTCATCCCGGTCGAGGCCCGCTGACCGACCTGCCTCCGGGGCCCGTCCAGGGCTCCCGCAGCCACCGGCCGACCTTCCCGGGCTCCCCTGGGCCCTTCCTGGGCCCCTGACACCCGC
>NZ_JBSGUP010000320.1:0-9192 GCF_053607985.1 Streptomyces sp. NPDC055078 | reverse complement strand
CCCCGGCACCCCCTGGGGGTGGCCGGGGCCTTCGTCGTACGGAACGGGGGCGTCATCGCCCGTCGTCCGGATCGTTTCCCCCCGTCGTCCGGATCGTTTCCCCCCGTCGTCCGGATCGTTTCAGCGCAGCTCGGCGGGCCGGGTCCGGTCCTTGTCGACCTTGATCTCGCGCACCAGCTCGCCCCACACGATGTACCGGTAGTCGGAGGTGAGGACGGGCGTACAGGTCGTCAGGGTGATGTAGCGGCCGGCCTTGGTCTTCCCCGACTCCCTGGGGACCGGCTGAAGCACCTTCACGTTGTACTTCGACGTCTTCGGCAGCTTCTTGTAGACCTTGTAGACGTACCAGGTGTCCCGGGTCTCGAAGACGATCGGGTCACCGTCGTCTATCCGGTGGATGTTGTGGAACTTCGCGCCGTGCCCGTCGCGGTGCGCGGCCAGGGTGAAGTTGCCGTTGGCGTCCCAGGGGAGTGCCGACTTGACCGGCTTGGTGTAGTACCCGGCGATGCCGTCGTTGAGCTTCTTGGGGTCGGTGCCCTTCTTCACCAGCACCTCGCCGTTCTTCATGGCGGGGACATGGAGGAAGCCGATGCCGTCCCTGGTGTCGAGTTCGCCGGGGCCCTGGTCCGCCCAGTAGTCGCGCATCCGATCGCCCTGCCGGGACGCCTCCCGGTCCGCGAGGACATTGGTCCACCACAGCGAGTACGCGACGAAGAGTCCCAGCACCACGCCCGCGGTGATCAGCAGTTCGCCGAGGACACTGATGACGCCGGCGACCCGGCTGCGCGCACGTGACACTGCATCTCTTCCCGTCTGGACGTGTGGGGTCCACGGAACCCGGGACTCCGCTGCTGCCCTCAGCCTACGAGCGCGTCCGGCTTGCCCTCACTGCGCGGTCGCTCCTCGATCATCTTGCCCCACACGATCATTCGATACGTACTCGTGAATTCCGGTGTGCAGGTCGTGAGGGTCAGATACCGGCCGGGCCCGGTGAAGCCCGAGCCGGGCGGGACCGGGCCGATCACCCCGATGTTGGACGGCGAGGTCTGGGGGAGGATGTTCGCCATTTCGTAGATGTAGTACGTGTCCTGGGTCTCGACCACGATCGGATCGCCCGGCTTGAGACGGTTGATGTACCGGAACGGTTCGCCATGGGTGTTGCGATGGCCCGCGACCGCGAAGTTGCCCGCCGGGTCCGATGGCAGCGCGGTCTTGAGCTTGCCCTCGCTGTAGTGGCCCACCATGCCCCGGTCGAGCACCTTTTCCTTGTCGATGCCCGCGGCGACCGGGACGACCACATCCAGCTTGGGGATGTGCATGATGGCGAAACCCTGGCCCGGCTGGAAGGCGCCCGGCTTCCGGCCCTTCGCCCAGGCGTCCTGGATCTTGCTGGTCTCTTTGTCGACTTCCTGTCCGGCGCGGATATTGGTCCACCAGAGCTGGTACGTGACGAAGAGCAGCATCAGTACGCCGAAGCTGATGAACAGTTCACCGATGGCGCGGCTGGCGATGACGGCCGGACTGTCCTTGGCCGCGCGGGCGGCCCGGCGGGCCTCGACCCGTGAGAGCGGCCTGGCGGGGGTCCCGTCGGCGGCGGACGCCCTGGGGGGCGGCGGCGGCCCGGGACGCCTGCGCCCACGGCCCTTGGCGGCCCTGCGGCGCTCGGCCCGCCCCGGCCCGGGATGCCCCGTACCGGCCGGGAACCCAGGGGCGGAGCGCCGCGTCCCCGGCACCAGCAGCCCGACCGTCTCGTCGTCCTTCGCTCCCTCATAAGAGGACGCGGATACGGGGGCGGGCGCGGGCCCAGAGGGGTGCGCGGACGGCGACGCGGACGGGGGCGGGGATGCGGACGGGGGCGGGGATGCGGACGGGGGCGCGGCCCCTGGCGCGGCGGGGGATATCGGCCCGGACCGCGGTGGCTGTGCCGTCCACGGCTCCCCGGGCGCGGACCAGGTCTCCGCCTCTGCGGGCCAGTCCCGCTGATGGCTCCCGGCAGCCGCCCGCGCGCCCTCGGCCGTATCTCCGGGAGCGCCCCCACGCCCGCCGGGCCGGGGCTCCGTCCGGGCGTGCGTCCGGAACCACGGCGACGGCCGCTCCGTACGCGCCACGGGCTCCGGGGGGCCGGCCACGGGCTCCAGGGCGCCCGGCGCGGGCGAGAGGGGGTCCGTCACGCCCGGCGCGGGCGGGAGGGGGTCCGTCAGAGGGTCGTACTCCTCCCCACGGCGCCGGGCGGTCACGCCAGGGCCTTGCCCACAGCCTTGCCCACGACCGGCGCGAGCCCCGCCGAACGCTCGACCGCTCCGATGTCCCCGCACTGCTCCAGCCAGTTGGCCAGCATCAGGTGACCGTGCTCGGTGAGGACCGACTCGGGGTGGAACTGCACGCCCTCGACGGCCAGTTCACGGTGGCGCACCCCCATGATGATCCCGTCCGCCGTGCGCGCGGTGACCTCCAGTTCGACCGGCAGCGCGGTCGGCTCCGCGGCCAGCGAGTGGTACCGGGTGGCGGTGAAGGGCGAGGGCAGCGAGGCGAAGACGCCCTTGCCCTCATGGGTGACCAGCGAGGTCTTGCCGTGCAGCAGCTCGGGGGCGCGGTTCACCACCCCTCCGTACGCCACGGCCATCGACTGCATCCCGAGGCAGACGCCGAAGACGGGAACCCCGGTGGCGGCGCAGTGGCGCACCATGTCGACGCAGACACCGGCCTGCTCGGGGGTGCCGGGCCCGGGGGAGAGCAGCACGCCGTCGAAGCCGTCCTGCGCGTGGGCGGGGGCGACCTCGTCGTTCCGTACGACCTCGCACTCGGCGCCCAGCTGGTACAGGTACTGGACCAGGTTGAAGACAAAGCTGTCGTAGTTGTCGACGACCAGGATGCGTGCGTTGGCGCCCTTCATCGCGGCGTCCCCTCTCCGGTGCCGGCACTCGCTCCGTCAACCGTCACATCGTTGAACGGAAGCAGTGGCTCCGCCCAGGGAAAGACGTACTGGAACAGCACGTAGACGACCGCCAGGATCAGCACGAGCGAGAGGGCTGCCCGCACCCATGCGTTGCCCGGCAGATGCCGCCAGATCCAGCCGTACATTGCCGTCCCTTTCCGTTCGGTACCGCCCCAGCCTAAGGGTCGGCACGGGCGCGCGGGTCAGCTGCGCAAAGCTTCCGCTCTGCCGTCCGTCACAGGCCGGGTGGCTTCCGGACGCGCCCAGGCGATCAGCCGGTGGCTGCTCTCCGGCCCCTTCTCAAGGTCTTAAGGGGTGCCGGTACTCATGCCTTCGAGAACCGGCCAGTCCCGGCCACGGCCGAAGCGTGGGCCGTACATCTCGGCGAAGGGTGTGCCGTCGCGGTAGGCGGGGGGGGGTGCCGCCGTACGCGCGGGTCCGGGCCGGGGCTCCGCCGGGTCCCCCGCGGGGCCTTCGGGACAGGCGCTACTCCACGGGCTTCGCGTAGTGGAGATCCACTGTGCCCGAGTAGCCGGGAAGAGTCACCGCCTCTCGCTCGTCGACTTTCCAGCCGAGCCCGTACGCCTTCACATAGAGCTGGTAGTTCCGCAGCGCCGTGGACGAGTCGAGCGCCTTTTCCAGCCGCTCCTGGTCACCGACGGCGATGATCTTGTACGGGGGTGAGTAGACCCGCCCCTGGAGGATCAGGGTGTTCCCCACGCATCGCACCGCGCTGGTGGAGATCAGCCGCTGGTCCATGACCTGGATGCCCTTGGCGCCGCCCTGCCACAGGGCGTTGACGACGGCCTGGAGGTCCTGCTGATGGATCACGAGGTCATTGGCCTGCGGCTCGGGGTATCCGGGGGCCGCCTGCGCGTTCGGCGGGGCGTCATTGAGGGTGACCGTCAGCGCCCGCCCGCTGACCTTCTTGGTCCCCGCGGCCTTCTCCAGATCGCCGAGCCGCCGGTCCTCGGCGCTGGTGGAGCCGTCGTCGCGCCGGACGAGGGCGTCGACGTCGTCGCGGAGCGCGGCCGTGGACTCGTCGAGGCCACCGTTCTTGGCGCTGCGCTGCTGGATCAGATCGGAGAGCTTCAGCAGGGAGGCGTCCGTACGGATATTGGTGCCTTTGGCGGTGTTGAAACTGGTGACAAAGATCAGACCGGCGAGAGCGAAAACGGCAGCCGTCAGCAGCCTGCCCGCCCTTTTCCTCAGGAAGCGAACCGGCCCTGGCCTGGAGTCGGCGGAATTGCTCAACGTACCCTTATCTCCTCAGGCGCCGCGGAAGCACTACGCTAACGGACGCCCGGGGGAGGCAGTGGTCCCCGTCGCTCCAGATCCCGGCGTCAGCGACAGTTCCCTGCGCGGTCACGCAGCGCATCGACAGGAGAGTCCCTCGTGCCGAAGTCACGTATCCGCAAGAAGGCCGACTTCACGCCCCCGCCCAGCGGAAAGCAGGCGACCAGCATCAAGCTGACCAGCCGAAGCTGGGTGGCGCCCGTGATGCTCGCTCTGTTCCTGATCGGGCTCGCCTGGATCGTCCTCTTCTATGTGACCGAGGGCAGCCTGCCGATCAAGAGCATCGACAACTGGAACATCGTCGCGGGCTTCGGCTTCATCGCCGCCGGCTTCGGCGTCTCCACCCAGTGGAAATAGCGTCCGCTCGGCGGGGGTGGCGGCGGTCGGCCGACGGTCGGCCGTAGCGTCGGCGACCCCTGGTCGTCAAGGTCTGCCCCCAGGTTATCCACAGCGTTGTCCACAGTGGGGAAAAGGTCAGACGATCTGTGGATAACCTTCAGCGGGTTGACGCCGGTGTGACTGCGTCGGCCATCTCGGTGAAGGAGCCCGCCCCTTGTCCCTGCTGGGGAAACCCGGCTCAGCGACAAGGGGCACACATGTCCCCCACACCATGCACAAGATCCGCCACGCACTGTGGACAACTTTGGGGAAACCCCAGCTCAGATGAGCGAATCGGGGCGAGAGCCGATCGGCCGGGACGCGGTCCGCCGCGGTCTGCGGGCGGGGGCCCGTGGGTCGAAGTCGAGGTCCCGAGGGGCCTCAGGTCAGAGACGCGGTTCTCGCGACCACCGCGACGACGATGACCGCCAGCACCGCCGCGCAGGTCGCCGCCTGGACCAGCGTCCGCCGCTCCCGTGGCGCGTAGACCATCCCGAGCGTGAGCAGCGCACCCGCCACCAGTCCGCCGATGTGCCCCTCCCACGAGATGTCGGGCCGGGTGAAGGTGAGCAGCAGGCTCACCCCGAGGATCAGGACGACCGGCCGCATGTCGAGATTGGTCCGGCGTGCCAGTACGGCGAAGGCGCCCATCAGTCCGAAGATCGCGCCCGACGCACCGAGCGAGGGCTGATTCGGCGCGGCCAGCACATACGCGAGCGTGCTGCCCCCGAGCCCCGAGATCAGATAGACGGCGAGGAAACGGCTCCGGCCGAGTGCCGGCTCCACCATCCTGCCCAGGAACCACAGACCGAGCAGGTTGAAGAGGATGTGCGGCAGCTCCTGGTGCAGGAACACCGCGGTGAGCAGGCGGTACCACTCGCCGTCGGCCACCCCGACGATCTCGGCGAGCTGCGGGCTGATGGCGTACCCGATCAGCTCGACCTCGGAGACGAACCGCTCGCCGAGCGCGAGCACCAGGACGAAGACCGCCGCGTTGAGCCCGATGAGGATCTTGGTCACCAGGAAGGAATCGGCGGCGATGCTGCCACCGGCGATGGTGCGCGGCTGGTTGGCGCCGCGGCCGTGGCCGGTGCCGGAGCCGTCGCGCACACACTCGGGACACTGGAATCCGACGGACGCGCTGACCATGCACTCCGTACAGATCGGCCGCTCGCAACGGGTGCAGCTGATGCCCGTCTCGCGACCGGGATGCCGATAGCAGCTGGGCAGGCCCTGCGCGCCCTGCGGCCCCTGCGGCTCCTGTGGACTGCCTGGCGCCTGGTCCATGAGATCCCTCAATCCTCCCGACTCAACACACCGCCCCGTCCATCCAGACGGATGGACGGGGCGCATTTGTTCCCGTGCGCAGGAGAACGGGCTCCTGGTCCCGGAATCAGCCCTCGCGCGTCTCGATCACGACCGACTCGATGACGACATCGTTGACCGGGCGGTCGGTGCGCGGGTTGGTCTTCGCACCCACGATCGCGTCCACGACCTTCTTGCCGGCCTCGCTGGTGACCTCGCCGAAGATGGTGTGCTTGCGGGTCAGCCACGCGGTGGCGGACACGGTGATGAAGAACTGCGAGCCGTTGGTGCCCGGACCGGCGTTGGCCATGGCCAGCAGATACGGCTTGTCGAAGGCGAGGTCCGGGTGGAACTCGTCCTCGAACTCGTATCCCGGGCCACCGGTGCCGTTGCCCAGCGGGTCACCGCCCTGGATCATGAAGCCGCTGATCACACGGTGGAACACCGTGCCGTCGTACAGCGGGTCCTGGGACTTCTTGCCGGTCGCCGGGTTGGTCCACTCGCGCTCGCCCTGGGCGAGTTCGACAAAGTTCTTGACCGTTTTGGGCGCGTGGTTCGGCAGGAGCCGGATCTCGATATCGCCGTTGTTGGTCTTCAGGGTGGCGAAAAGCTGCTCGGCCACGGTCCTGCCTTCCGTAAGACTTCTCTGAACGCACCGATCCTCGCACGGAAGGGCCGCGGACGGAGAGACGCCTCCGCACTCGCGTCCGCTGGGGCGCGCTGCGGGAGGAACCGTGGCATCGTCGTCGGCATGCGGTCGGTGCGTCCGGGGCTTCGTCCGCGCGACCGGCGGATCCCCCGGATGCCCGCCCCGCATGCCGAGGCAGCGGTCGGCAGGCATGATTTGCCAGCAGGCGGAAAGGCGAAATGTGCCGACCTGGGGATGAGTCCCCACGACGGTGCCAGACAGGTCCGCAGGACAGAGTGATCCGCAGGACAGAGTGAAACGCCACCGAGGAGGAGGATCCCCGTGACCCGCATGGACAGCGTGCGCGCCGCGACCGATTCGGCGAAGGACAGCGTGCTGCACGCCGCGGAAGTGGTGGCGCCCTACGCCGGTACGGCCCGGGACCAGGCCGCGCGCTATGCGCATGACACTCGCGTACGGCTCGCGCCAAAAGTCTCCAAGGCCGCTCAGCGGGCCCGTACCAGGGCTCGCGTCCAGTACGGCGCGCATGTCGCGCCGCATGTGCCGCCGAAGGTGGACGACGCAGCGCACCGGGCGGCGGTCCAGGCCCGGAGGGCCGCTCGTCAGGCGGCGGATTACACCAAGCCGCGCGTCGAGCACGCGGTGGCCGTGGCTCAGCCCGTACGGGAGGAGGCCGTGGCCCGTTCCGCTGCCGCGCTGGCCGCGCTACGCGGTCAGGTGACAGCCAAGGAGATTCAGAAGCTGGTGCGGAAGCACGAGCGGCGCTCGAAGGCCGCGCGGCTCGCCAAGGGTCTCGCGATCGCCGGCGTGGTGGCCGGTGGGGCCTTCGCCGTATGGAAGTGGTGGGACAAGCAGGCCAATCCCGACTGGCTGGTGGAGCCGCCCGCCGCGACCGAGGTCTCGGAGCGCGATCCGCTTTCGTCGGTCGACGGCAGCCCGGAGGCGCTGGACCCGGAGGTGCAGGCGAAGCAGGCCGATGCGGAGTCCGCGGACCGGGACGATCGTCGCTGACCGCAGGGACGTCGGTGGCTCCGGCTCATCCGAGTGACAAGGCGCTCCCGGCGTCTCATGCCGGGGTGAGCGCGCGATCCGCCCTCGGGGCGACCACACGGTCGGCGGCCGTGCCGGAAGCCTTAAGGGGAGCCGTACGGGCGGTACGGGGGCCTACGACGGCCGGGAGCGCCGTACGGCCGGAGCCGGTGAGCTGACCGGAACCGTCACCGGGACGGCCGGTCCTGTCGGGGGCCGGGATCGCGGTACCCCGCTCATGACCGGAGGCGGCGAGCGCACGGTCGGTGAGCGCGTCGCTCGAGCCCGCGCTGCCTGAGGCGGAGCCGGAAGCAGGGGCCACAGCGGAAGCAGGGGCCGCAGCGGAATCGGAAACAGAACCGGAACCGGAACCGGAACCAGCAGCTGATCCGGAGCCGGAGCCGGAAGCGAAACCGGAACCAGCAGCTGATCCGGAGCCGGAGCCGGAAGCGAAACCGGAGCCAGAGCCGGAGCCGGAGTCGGCAGCGGACCGTCCGGAAACGGCACCAGTGCCCGAAGCGGCGCCGGATGCGGATAGGGCCGCCGTCTCATTCCCCGCGTCGAAGGCGGGCAGTTTACGGACGGCGGGCGACGACCCATGGGCCTCGGCGCCGATGCGCTGCTTGATGGTGGGCGGCAGCGACCTCGCGCGAGCCTGGGGGCTCCAGGGGCTCCACCGCGCACTCTGTGCCGGCACCACCCCCCGCACACTCCGTGGACGCTCCCGCTCCGCATCCGGCAGCACCTCATGGACCGGCTGCTCGGGCAGGTTCGGCTGCTCCGGCGTCCGTACGGCGGGCTGCTGCGCGGCGGTGGCGGCGCCGTGCAGTCCCAGCGAGGCGAGCAGTGCGACGAGCGCGGTGATGAAGGCGGTCCACAGATTTCTGACCTTGATGGCGGCCATGGCTCCTCACTTCCTTGCGAGTCCTTGCGAGCGATCCCCTTTGTGGAGATCTAGGGCGATCTACGTACCTTTCACATGATGTGGACGCATCGCGAGTTGCGGGGGACCGACGCAGCCGCTACGCAGTTCTTCTGATGAACACCACCCGTACGGCTCAGCCGAGTGGCCCGGCAGCGCTCGGAGAGGTACGGCGCGAGCAGTGCGATCCAGGTCGGGAGAGCCGGGAAGAGGGCATCTCCGATGGCCTTCACCTGCGATAACAACCAAGAGTAACCGACTCGCGACCCTCTGTGGATATCGGGAGCTGATGCAGTCGCCGCTCCCGACGACTGTCCAGGAGAGGTTGACGAGTGACGGCGAAACATCGCGGAACCGGTCGGCCGGGTGTAGTGGGCATCGGCGGCGACCGGCAGGGAGATCGAGTCAGTTCTCAGAGTTTGAGACAACTCTGCGGAATCGCTCAACCCAACAGCCCCTTCAACCCCTCCTGTCCCAAGGGAAGCAAGCGAACGAGGAGGGACGCCTTGGGTATCCAGGGTTGGAGACGCACCGCCGCTGCCGCCGGTATGGCGGGGGTTCTCATCGGGACGGCGGGGGTGCAGGCGACCGCGTTACCGGCCGCCCCGGCCGCGCCGAAGGCGGATCTCCGGGCGGACGTCAACCGCGACGGCAGGGTCGATGTCACCGGGGGGTCCG
>NZ_JBSGUP010000319.1:0-9194 GCF_053607985.1 Streptomyces sp. NPDC055078 | reverse complement strand
CCCCTGCTCGGGGTCGGCCGCGTCCGCGAAAGGAGAGAACGACCTTGTCCGGCCTGATTCCAGAGTTGCCGATCGTGGTGCGCGACGCGCTCATGCCCATCTCTCAGCGTCTCGTACTCAACCGCCGGGGGTCCTCGGTCTGGGACGTGGAAGGCGATCGCGGCCGGTACGCGGTGAAGCTCGGGTATCCGATCGAGGCCACGCCCGAATGGCCGGCCCAGCCCTGGACCGCTCTCGCGCCCGCACGTGAAGGTGCGGTTCTCCATCGCCTCGGTGTCGATGACATCGCCTACGGGGAGTGGGAGCGCGGGACCTGGAACGTCCAGCCCTGGAGAGAGGGGCCGGACCTGTACCGGCTGTGGAAGCCGTGTCGCGTGGAGGGCTCAAGCATCGAGCCGCATACGGGTGTGGTCCTGGGGTGCGTCGAAGCCCTGGCCGAGCTGCATGCGGCGGGCTGGGCTCACGGGGATGTGCAACCGGCTCACTTCATCGTCGGACCGGAGCGAACGCACCTCATCGACCTCGCGTTGGCCCGTGGTGAGCACGTTCCTGAGGGATTCGACTTCCCGTTCCGGGGGTGCCTCGTCCACTACGAGGCACCGGAAATCTCACGCAGTGTGCTGGCCACCGGAGAAGCCGAACCTACGCAGGCTGCCGACATCTACGCCCTCGGCGCGTCCCTGCTGATCTCCGCCACCGGTTGGCGAGCGGTCGAGTATCCCGACGACGCGCCCCGCCCGGTACAGCGGCAGGCAATCGCGGACGGAAGGCGTCGGTCCGTGACCGTACCCGGGGATCTGGGCGGTTTGATCGAGGCAATGCTCAGCTTCACGCCTGAGGACCGGCCAACCGTCTACGAGGTGGGCAAGGCCCTGAGCTGAGCGTTCCCCATCCGTCAGTTGATGCCGCTGGCGGCGTCCGATGCACAACAACTGAAGACCGGACCACCCCTTCGGCCTGGACAGCATCCGGGATGGTCCGGTCACGGAAGCCCTGTTCAGGACCCCAGTGCCGATGGTACCGGGGTGTTCGTCGTGCCTGAATGCGGGCGCGGTCCCAACCTCGGTGCGGACTTGTCGAGTTGGAAGGACAGAACGGTTTGCGGTGTGGTCGGCGGGGTTGGCTTGCTGTGGTGGTGGGTGTCGCGGGCGTGATCGCGTCCGGCTGGAGCGGCTTTGGCCGGTGTCCTGCCCGGTTGGGGGTCGGGCATGGTCAGGGGGCCGTACGCTGTCCGGCTACTCGGGCAGGCTTGTCCCCTGCCCGCAATGTGTCCGAGGGGCCCCCTGGCCTTGCTCGATGCGGGGCCCCGGCCGGGGAGGTGGCTAAAGCCGTGGAAGCCGGTCGCCCCAGCCCTGACATCTGTGCAGCCAGGTTGCAGCCGGTTGCAGCTCCGCGGCCGTCGGGAGGTGTGGCCTCGCTGGGCGGGTGTCGGCCTGGTACTGCTGCTCCGACGGGTCGGGTTGATCCCTGTTCTGGCTGTTCGCTCGTGGACTTGTGCGCTGAGCGGGTTGGCCGCCGTGAGCGGTGGCGAAGACATGGAGCGGCGGCGGCCTGGGGCCGCCAGCGCGCGCGGCCCGCGACAGCGGGCCGCCTTGATCCAGTAAAGAAACTCTGAACAGCTCGGCTGCGCATGGGCCTTGGCCGGTCACGTGGCGATGCGCTGCCTCCCCTCCGCACCTGCTCTCGCGGAGCATGCTCCGATATGCACCGCAATGGACTGCTCATCATAGTTTGCCCTGCGGGTCGCGGAAACTTGTCCACAGGCTCGGGACTGCAAGCTGACATTGGCGCGGGGGAACGGAAACTCCTCGACCCGGCCGTTGCCTGCTCGTGACCTAATGGAGCGGATTCAAGGAGTGGTTCGGGGAGTTGGGAGTGCTGAGCTGATTTCTGCTCGATGACTGTCACACCGGCAGGGCTTTCGGCACCTATAGCAAGTGAATCACGGAGATGACGACATGGGTGATCCGAGTCACAGATCGGGTGGAGGTGTCACACGGGTCAGGCTGCGGACACCTCTACGGGCGAACTCGGGAAGGCGATCGTTGCGGTATTCCTACCTAGCACCGAAGTGCCGGTTGGCCAAACCGGCGATTGTCCGGACCCTTGTGGCAGTCACCGAAACCGATGGAAGGGACAGATGGTGTGCGCGCGGAAGAGAGGCCAGATCCCGCCGGGCGGAAGCGGAAGAAGATTTCTGCCCGCCGTGCGGGACCGTGGAGCCGCGCGCCTGTCGCCGTGGCCGGAGGCTTGGTAGATGTGGCGTTGGAGGGATGAGGATGGCTTGCCCTCGACGCGGGCAAGCCCCGATCCGGTGGTGGGCATCCGCTGGGCAAGCTTTCGGACAAGCCTCCGGCGGTTGAGTGACTGCGGTACGCAACGACAGCACGGCAGGAGACAGGGAGACATGGCCAAGCGGATGGGCGACCAAGAATCGGAGTTGATCGGCATTCATATCCGGGATGCGGCAGAGATGTCCGCGCTCATCCGGGAAATGTCGGCCATGGTCGGCCGGCTGCGCAGGGAATCCAGGGAACTACGGCAGGAAGTCGCTCGGCTCAGGAGTGGCGCTCCGACTGCTGAGCGGCCTTCAACTCCTCGACTTCCCGCCGCAATTCCTGATGCTCCGCACTGAGACTGCGGATTTCGTCTCGTAGCGCGGTGAGTAGATCGGCGAGGGAGGCCCCGGCGGATGCGTCGCCGGGCTCCTCCCCCTCTCCGATATCTTCCCCCCCCTTGGTTTCCTTTCCCAGATACCAGGCGGGTGGGGTGTAATCGATGGTGGACGCGGTGTCGGCAACGAAGCTGCCGCGCCCATGAATCGTGTAGATCAGGCCCTCGTCCCGGAGCACATTCAGGGCGCTCCTCGCGGTCATGTTGGCGACGCCGAAGCGGGCTTGTAGCTCACGGATGGACGGCATCTGTTCCCCGGCCTTCAAGCGGCCTTTCACGATGTCGCGCCGAAGCTCGTCGGCGGCGTGCTGATACGGCGGCCGACGATCATGCTTCTTCTCTGGCGCGGAACTCATGTGCTCAGGGTAGCGACTCCTAGCCCCCCTAGCACACCCCACTGACATAGCTGGCCTATGTCTGCTGATACCTAGCTCACCACGGTCACTTGACAATGCTAGGTCAGCTATGTTCAATGGATCTAGCCCCGCCCCCTGGCGGAGCCCAACCGAAAGGACGTATCACCCATGGCTCGTATCCGCGTTGGCCTGCTCCCTTCCGCGTCGTTCATGGTCGGCAACCTGCCGGTGCCGAAGTACACGGACCAGGAGAAGACGCAGTTCGCCACCGACCGTGAGACCGGCGCGAAGCTCTACACGGTGACCCTCTTCTTCATGGAGGACGACCGCGCCGAGGCACTGAAGATCACTGTTCCGGAGACCGGTCTCCCCAATGGCCTCAAGCCCGGTATGCCGGTCATGCCGGTGGAGCTGTTCGCCACCCCGTGGGCGCGGATCTTCAACGGCTCGCTCTCGGACGGCGTCGCCTACCGCGCTGACCGCCTGGACCTGATGGCTCCGGCTGCGGAGAAGAAAGCGGCGTGAGCGTCCCCGCTTTCCGGTTCGGCGCTGAGCGCATCTACCCGATGCCTCACGCCGGGCCGGACCCCCGGTTCACCGAGGCACTCGTCAACTCAGTGGCGGCCGTTCTCGTCAGCTCCGGCTACCCCCACTTCGCTGCCCTGGAGGACTGGGCAGCCCTCGAATCGGCCCTCGCGACCTTCCTCTACGAACACAAGGAGCAGTGAATGTCTGTGCAGGAGGTGTACGGCCTGGCTCCACTCGTCGCGGTGACGGTCGCGGCCGTGTTCGCCGGATGGGCGGTGTGGTGGATAGTCCGCTACCTGCTCGCCGATCCCATGACGCGCCTGTCCATCCGGCAGGCCGTGCGCGTGCGGCGGGGCTGGAAGCGGCTCGCGCCGATGCTCAAGCTGGCGGCGACGGACAGGACTCCGACCGCGCTCGCCTCGCTTTCGACCATGGACGGCAAGTCGATCAAGCCCCGCGTCCTGGTCCCGGCTCTCAAGGTCAAACACGACCCGTACGGCGTGATCGCGCGGGCAACCTGCCTGCCTGGCGTGGGCATGGAGGAGTTCCAGAAGGCAGCTCCGCATCTGGCCAACGCCTGGCGGTGTACGCGGGTAGCGGTCACGCAGGACACGCCCGGCCAGGTCGTCATCCGGGGTGTTCGGCTCGACCCGCTCAAGTTCAAGACCGAACACCGCCCCACAGGGGAGATACCGCAAAAGCCCGCGCGGTGGGATATCGGTCTGGACGAGTACGCGCAGCCTGTTTCCGTGGACCTCACGCAGGTGCCCGGCGTCACCGTGGCCGGTCTTCCCGGCTTCGGCAAGACCTCGCTCATCAACCGGCTGATCTCCGACTGGGCACCCTCACCCGCCGTGCAGTTCGCTTGCGCGGACGGCAAGGTCTCGACGGCCAGGGAAGGCGACTATGCCCACCTGGTGCAGCGGATGTTCGCCTTCGCTGGTGACGACTTGGAAGAAGCCAACAACCTGTTCAAGCGGCTGGTGGAACTGCGCCGCTCCCGCGTCTCGGCCGCTGAGCGCATTCTCGGCGTACAGAGCATGTGGGACGTCGGCCCCTCCGCAGCCTGGCCCCTCGTGGCCCTGATCATCGATGAGGCGCACACCTACTTCCGCGATCACAAGGGAAGCGACCCGAAGACGAAGAAGCTCGCCGCGCTCGCCGCCGAGAACGCTCGGCTCGTCGAGGACCTGGTGAAGAAGGGCCGCAGCATGGGCATCCTCGTCATCCTCGCCACGCAGAAATCCACCGGCGACGCGATCCCGACCTTCATCCGCGACGTGTGCCCCGTCGGCCTCTCCTTCGCGCAGAAGACCGCCGAAGCGGCCGTGGCAGCGCTCGGTGAGGACATCCGGGAATGGCCGGACGCCAACCCGATCAATCTCCAGGACCGTGCGTACGTCGGCGTCGCGTCCATGAACCACCAGTCGCAGCCTGGCTTCACCCGCATCCGGACGCCGTTCGTCTCAGGCAGGGACAGCGCAGCCATCGCCCAGCAGACCGCACACCTCACCCACGACCCGGCCGACATCCTCACGGCCCAGCTCGGCCCCCTCGACCTGGCCAAGGGAACCGGGCACACCGCTGAAGCGGCCTGAATCGACCACAACGCGCCGACACAATCGGAAGGAGGTGAAACCCTCATGCCTGAGGACCGGATCACTCAGCGCACTGTCACGGCCGTGATGATCGTCATCGCGCTGCTCGCGTTCGTCTTCTCCTTCGGCAACGTATGGGCGCTGGCTTTGCGCCTGGGCGTTCCAGAACCCATCGCGCCGCTGATCGCACCCATGGTGGACCTCTCCGTCCTCGGCCTCCTGGTCGCCCTGCGCTACCTCTCCCTGCGCGGCGTCCCTGCCGACGAGATGACAGCGGCAAACCGGCTCATGCACTTCTCCGGACTGCTGACCCTGGCTCTCAACGTCGCCGAACCCATCGCGGCCGGACACTACGGCCGTGCCGCTGTCGACGCCGTGGCCCCGTTGCTCCTCCTCGGCTGGGGAACGGTCGGCCCTCAGCTCCTGCGCGCCTTCCATACCGTCACCCGCAACGCGACCCCCGCCCGTGCCGTGCCATGCGCAATGGAACCGGGGCCCGAGACGGCTCCCGACCAGACACCCGCCGTGGCGCCGCCCGCCGAACCGGCCGCGCCCGTCACACCCGAACTGGCGTCGGCTCCCGCCCCGGTCATGCCTGCGGTCAAGGTCCCTGAACCGCTGCTGGCCGAAGCACGCTCCATCGCCGCATCGCACCAGGCCGAACACGGCGACGCGATCACCCCGGCACAGCTCAAGATGCGCCTCGGTATCGGCGTCCCCATGGCCAACGCACTCCACGCCGCCCTGTAGGGCCACACTCCCGCCGGCCTTCCCGGCAACCCTTACCGGCCCTCCCCTGGGTCCGACTCGCCATGCCTGCGGGCAGCAACCGTGCCGCGCCAACGCGGCTGCTGCCCGCATGGCTCCACCCCTCGTGCCAGAAGGGACTCCCCGCCCCCATGCGCCGCCCCCTCGACCTGCGCCACGTGATCAGCCCCAGCCTGCGGGACCTGATCGAACTGGCCAACACCCACGACTTCGACCGCGTCACCGAACAGGTCCGCGACCTGCGCGGCTGCACCAGCCCCGTCAACCTCCACGGCTGGACGGTCACCACCGACCCGACCAGCAAGCAAGTGATCCGCTCCTACCGCTCCGAAGACGAACCCTCCGGACGCCTGCTGACCACCTGCGGCAACCGCCGCTCCTCCCGCTGCCCCGCCTGCTCCCGCGTCTACGCCGCCGACACCTACCACCTCATCAAGGCCGGACTCTCCGGCGGCAAAAACGTCCCCGAAACCGTCCGCGACCACCCCCGCGCCTTCGTCACCCTCACCGCCCCCTCCTTCGGCCCCGTCCACAACCACAAGACCGACAGCGCGGGCAAAACCCGCCCCTGCGGCTGCGGCACCCACCACGCCGAGGACGACCAGGTGTTGGGCACTCCGCTCGACCCTGCCGCCTACGACTACACCGGCGCCGTGCTGTGGAACGCCCACGCCGGACAACTCTGGGCACGCTTCACCACCTACCTGCGCCGCGCCCTGGCCAAGCACCTCGGCATGACTCAGAAGGCGCTCAACGCCGCTCTCCGCGTCTCCTTCGCCAAGGTCGCCGAGTACCAGAAGCGCGGCCTGGTCCACTTCCACGCAGTGATCCGCTTCGACGGACCGGACGGCCACACCACCCCGCCCCCACCCTGGGCCACCTTCGACGCCTTGAAAGTCGTCGTGGGCCTGGCCGTCGACCGCGCCCAGCTCACCATCGCCTCCGCCGCCACCGGGGAACGCGTCATCACCTGGGGCACCCGGTACAAGGTCGACCCCATCACGGCCCTGGGGAGTGGCGAACTCACGGACGCCGAGGTTGCCGAGTACACAGACGCCAAGATCGCCGGATACGTCGCCAAGTACGCCACCAAGAATGCAGAAGGCACGGGCACCGTAGACCGCACCCTCATGTGCCGCCCCTGCGCCGGACGCGGATACGTACGCGGCCCCGACCGCTTCCACGACCGGTGCACCGACTGCGACGGCACCGGACAGGCCGAGCCCATCAAGGCCCTGCCCGTGCAACAGCACGTCCGCCAGATGATCCGTACCGCCTGGGCCCTGGGCCACCTACCGGAGTTCGCCGAACTCAAGCTCTGGAAATGGGCTCACATGCTCGGCTTCCGCGGCCACTTTTCCACCAAGTCCCGTGCCTACTCCACCACGCTCGGCGCCCTCCGCGACGTACGCCGCGCCTGGCGCCTCGCCCAAGCCGAAGCCGCCCGCACCCGCGCCGGCCTCCCCGTCAACGACGAGAACACCACCCTCGTCACAGCCTCCTCCTGGACCTACCTCAGCAGCGGCTACCGCCCTGGCGAAGAACTCCTCGCCGCCCAGACCCGCCACGACATCACGCAAGCACGCGAACTTGCCGAACGCGCCAAGACAGAAGGAGAACCCTGGCTGTGACCACTCCGACCAAGACCGAGAGGCAGACGCTGAAGCTGGTCGAAGCGCTGGCAGAGATCGGAGTGTCCCGCGCCGCCTTCTACCGCATGCGCGCTCGGGGTCAGGCCCCCAGGCACCTGAAGCTCCCCAACGGTCAGATCCGCATACGCCGGGCCGACCTCGACACCTGGTTCGACTCCTGCGAGGTGCAGGAAGCGTGCTGACCTACGACGTTCAGATCTGGAGCATCCGCAAGCGGCCCGACCGTGCGGCTGCCTATCAACTCCGCTGGCGGGTCGGCCCCCGGCCCTTCTCCAAGAGCTACAAGATCAAGGCGCAAGCCGACGGTCGGCGCTCGGAGCTGCTGGCCGCCCTGCGCAACCGCGAGCAGTTCGACACGGAATCCGGCCTCCCTGCCTCGGAGGTACAAGCGCTCAACTCCACTACCTGGTACGCCCACACCCGCGCCTATGCGGAGATGAAGTGGTCCGGCGCTTCGGCCAAGCACCGCGCGAGCATCTCAGACACGCTGGCCACCATCACGCCGAAGCTGGTCAAGGACAACCGTGGGGGCCCGGCCCCCAAGGTGCTCCGCATTGCTCTCTACTCGTGGGTCTACCGATTCGTCCTCGGCGACGACGGAACGCTGAGGGCCCGTCTTGATGTCGAGCAGCCGCCCGCCGACATCGTGGCGGCGTTGGACTGGATCAGCCGGAAGTCCGTGGACATGACCGCCCTGAACACGCCCTCAGTGGTGCGTACGGCGCTCGACGCTCTGAAGCTGAAGCAAGACGGCACAGCCGCTGCTGAGAACACGGTGAACCGCAAGCGGACCGTCTTCAGCAACTGTCTCCGGTACGCGGTGGAACGGGAGTTGCTGACGACCCTGCCCCTCGACAAGGTCGACTGGACACCGCCTGAAACTGACGACGAGATCGACTTCCGGTTTGTCCCCGGCCCGAAGCTGGCGAAAGCGCTGATTGAAGCTGCTGGCGAGCAGGGTGAACGTGGACGCCACCTGATGGCATTTCTCGGCTGCCTCTACTACGCGGCCAACCGCCCTGGGGAGGCGTCCGGTCTCCGAAAGGACGACTTCACCCTCCCTGACGAGGGCTGGGGCGAAGTGCTGCTGTCGATGAGCATGCCCCGCGTTGGCTCCGGGTGGACCGACACGGGCGAGTCGTTCGATACGCGCGGACTGAAGAAGAGGGCCCGCAAGGCGACTCGGCCAGTACCGATTCCCCCAGTCCTCGTGCGCCTGATCCGCGAGCACATTCAGGAGTTCGGCACCGCTGAAGACGGCCGACTGTTCCGTGCCGCCCAAGGCGGTCATGTGCTGTCCAAAGAGTACGGGGAGGTTTGGAAAGCGGCTCGACTCGCGGTGCTGACCGAATCGGAAGCGGCCTCGCCGCTGGCTGACGTGCCGTACTCCCTGCGCCACGCGGGCGTCTCACTCTGGCTTGAGTCCGGAGTCTCCCCGGCAGAAGTCGCACGCCGGGCAGGCCACAGCATCGCAGTCTTGTTCCGCTTCTACGCCAAGGCCATCCACCGAAACCAGCAGCGCGCGAACCAGCAGATCGAGCGGGCACTGGAAGCTGCCGACGGCGAATAGGCCGGGTGGCACTCCGACCACAGGCGCCATCCCTCCCCCGTGTGGGGAG
>NZ_JBSGUP010000318.1:0-9229 GCF_053607985.1 Streptomyces sp. NPDC055078 | reverse complement strand
CCACAGCACCATGGTGATGTGGCCGATACAGCCGGCCCAGATGTTGTCGGCGCCGGAGAGGAGCGCGGTCGCGTCGGGGTTGAGGACCTCGTCGCAACTGGACCAGATGGCGGTGTAGTCGGTGGGGCCGGGCGTCTCGTCCCCGGAGTTGAGAGCCGCCAGGAACGGGCTGTACATGAGCATGTCCTGACAGGACGGCTGGACGGGAGCGCAGAACTCCGTGCCGATGCCGCCGTGGTTGCCGCCGGCGATCGAGACGAAGTCGTCGACGTACTGGGTTCCGCCGAGGAACTTCAGATACCAGCGGACCATGGGCGCGCCCATGGAGTGGGTGACGATGTCGACCTTCGCGGCGCCGGTGCGGGCGCGCAGCACCGCGACCTCCTCGACGACCTCGGCAGCGCTCTCCTCAAGGCTCTGCCAGGTGTTGTAGTTCATCATCTGCAGCGAGTCGGGGTCCCAGCCCTCTCGTTCGAAATCGGCGATCATGTCGGTCCAGGTGCTGGGCCCGTCCGTGTAGACGCCGTGGACGAACAGCACCGGGTCGTGGGTTGTGGCCTGAGCGGGCGCGGCCGGCAGGACGACGACGGAGGCGAGCGCGCAGACGACCGCCACGACGACCATCCGGAATCTGGCGAGCATTCTTCCCATGAGGCAGCTCTCTCTGGTGCGTTGGGGAGTGAGCGGGCCCACCGGCCCGGCCCGGGGACGGCGCCGCGGGCCATGACCGTCAGGCAGGCCCGTTGGGGCGCACTGCGAGCGGGCATCGCCCGCGGACGGAAGGTGAGGGGGTGCGCGGGCCCGGCGCGCGAGCATCGCCAGTCCCGGACCGTGCACATCACCACCTTTCCCGGCTGTGTGGTCCGGCATGGTGCGGCGGTCGCCGGAGCGGCCCCCGCCGTACGCGGAGAACACGCGAACGCTTCGGTGCGCGCCGCGTTGATGCGAAGGGTCCGGCCGGTGGCCGCGCCGGTCACCACGGCGGTCCGGTCGGTGGGAGGACTCATCCGCGGTGCTCCGGTCGGTGGGAGGACTCATCCGCGGTGCTCCGGACGGGAGTCGGTGGCGGGGTCAGAAGGCGTTGACGCCGGTCAGGGCGCGGCCGATGAGCAGCTTCTGGATCTGGCTGGTGCCTTCGTAGAGGGTCATCACCCGGGCGTCGCGGACATACTTGCCGACCGGGTACTCGTCGACGAAGCCGTAGCCGCCGAACACCTGAAGTGCGTTGTTGGCGGCCTTGACCGCAGCCTCGGATGCGTAGAGCTTGGCGACGGAGGACTCGGTCTGGAACGGCTCGCCTCGGTCGATCAGGTCGGCCACCCGCCAGACCAGCAGCCGGGCGGCGTCCAGTTCGACCCTGATGTCGGCGAGCAGTTCCTGCACCAGCTGGTGGGACGCGATCGGCTTGCCGAACTGCTCGCGCTGAGCGGCGTACTCCACCGCCGCGTCCAGCGACGCCTGGATGATGCCGACGCAGCCGGCCGCCACCGACATCCTGCCCTTGGCCAGCGCGGACATCGCCACCGCGAAGCCCTTGCCCTCGGGCCCGAGCAGCGCGGAGGCGGGCACCCGGACGTTCTCGAAGACCAGCTCGGCCGTCGGCTGGCCGCGCAGGCCGAGCTTGCCGTGGACCGTGCTGCGGGTCAGCCCCGCGGTGTCGGTGGGCACCAGGAAGGCGCTCACCCCGCGGTGGCCCGCCTCGCCCGTGCGGGCGAAGACCAGGGCGATCTCGGCCCAGGTGCCGTTGGTGATGAACATCTTGCTGCCGTCGATCACATAGTCGTCGCCGTCCCGTACGGCCCGGGTGGTCAGACGGCCGGCGTCCGACCCCGTACCGGGCTCGGTCAGGGCGAAGCAGCCCAGTGCGTCGCCGGAGGTCAGCCGGGGCAGCCACTGAAGCTTCTGCTCCTCGGTGCCCCAGTGACGGACGGACTTGGCGACGAGTCCGAGGGACACGGAGACCAGGCCGCGCACGGCGGAGTCCCCCCGTCCCAGCTCCTCCAGGACGAGCGCGTAGGCGAGGTGGTCCCCGCCGGAGCCGCCGTACTCCTCGGGAATGGTCAGACCGAGGAAGCCCAGCGCCCCCAGTTTCTTCACGATGCCGGGGTCGATCTGCTCAGCGCGGTCCCAATCGGTGGCGTGCGGGACGATCTCGCGGTTGACGAAGTCCGCGGCGAGTTCACGGACGGCTGTCTGCTCTTCGGAGAGTTCGAGGTTCACCGTTCTGAATCCTGAAACTAGCAGGGCGAGTTCTGGGGCTCTGGCAGCAGGGAGGCGGCTCCGCTCAGGACGAGGTGAGGTCTTCACCGCGTTCCCGGGGGCGGATGAGCGCCCCTCCCGGCCGAGCGGGAGATCGTGTGCGGGTCCACTCGCGACGCCTCGGGCGGGTCACGGGTCACGGATCGGCGGACGAGCGTGATCGTTACCGGCGGAGGGTGTCTGCCGGTCCCGGCGGGCGTCGGTCCGGAATCCCGGCCGGGCCTGGTCCGGGAGGGCGGCGAGTGGAACGCCGGATCACTTCATGGACTGGCAGTCGTTGATGACGGTGTCGTCGTACTCCGGGTCCAGCTTGGCGTCGAAGTAGCCGACGTTGGCGTCCCAGAGCTTCTTGTCGAGCGCCATCGACCAGATCTTCTTCTCGCTCTCGACGACCTTGCGTGCGGCCTTCTCGGGCAGACCGGTCCACTTGACCATGAGCGTGGTCGCCTCGTCGATGTTCGCGTCGTCGGCGATCCAGTCGATGGTGGTCTTCATGCCGCGGCAGAACTTGCCGATCGTCCCGGGGTGCTCGTCGAAGTACTTCGAGGTGCCGGCGAACACGCCGGTGATGTCGTTCTTGCCGCGCTCACCCAGGGTGCCGGCGGCCGAGTCGCCCAGCATACGGAGTTTGACGCCCTGTGCGAGGAGGCTTTCGTAGGTGGTCAACCCCAGAATGCTGGCATCTGCCTGGCCGTTGGCCAGGGCGGCGGCGGTCGTCTGCGGTGCTCCGGTGCCCATGAAGTTGATCTTGCTGCCGTCGATGCCGAACTCCTTGAGGATCTCAAGGGTGCGCTGCTCGTTGGTGTCACCACGCTGGGGGACGGCGAACTTCTTGCCCGGCAGCTCCTTGAGGGAGGTGATCCCGGAAGCCTCGGTCGCGACGACCACCACGCGGCCTCGCGAGTACGGGCCGATGATCTTCATGGCCTGACCCTGGGCCTTGGCCGGAACGATGACGCCTGTCTGCCCGAAGATGATCTGGGTGCTGCCGCCGATCATGCCGGACAGGATCTCCGGGCCGGACTTGCCGTTGATCAGCTTGACGTTGAGGTCTTCGTCCTTGAAGAAGCCTTTCTCCTCGGCGACGGAGAGGGGGTACGTGAAGAGCGTGCCGGGGAAGGTGCCCACGGCGAGCTGGTCGGAACCGCCGGTGCCGGCCTTGTCCGACCCGCAGGCTGCCGTCGTCAGCACAAGCGCGAGGGCGCCGGAGAGTGCGAGGATCTTTGTCTTCATGATGGGGTGGATCTCCTGCGTCGATGGTGCCCTGGAAACTCAGATGGATGCCCGGAAGCGGTCGTACAGCTCCTGGTAGCGGGGGTGGGCGGCGACGCCCTCCAGGTCGCGCGGCCGCTCGATGTCCACCTCGACGTCGTCGAGGATCCGGCCCTCGCCGAGGAGGACCACACGGTCCGCGAGTGCGATCGCCTCACCCAGGTCATGGGTGACGAAGACGACCGTGCGTTGGGGTCCCGACTGCCACAGTTCGAGGAACTCCTGCTGGACCGAGACACGGGTCCGGGCGTCGAGTGCCGCGAAGGGTTCGTCCATCAGCAGGACGTCGGGATCGAGTGCCCAGGTGCGGGCGAGGGCCACACGCTGGCGCATGCCCTGTGAGAGCTGCCACGGCCACAGCCGTTCGGAGCCGCTGAGGCGGACGCGCCCCAGCCAGTCGCGTGCGACCCGCCGGCGCGTGGCCCGGTCGGTGCCGCGCAGTTCGAGGCCGTACTCGACGTTGCCCTGGGCGGTGCGCCAGGGGAGCAGCGCGTCGCGGGCCAGCATGAAGCCCAGGTGCGGGCGGGCCTCGCGCGGGCTGGTGCCGCGGACCTCGATCGCGCCGGACGACGGCTCGACCAGTGCGGCGATCATGTTGAGCAGAGTCGTCTTGCCGCAGCCGCTGCGCCCGACGAGGGCGACGAACTGCCCGGCGGGGACGTCGAGGTCGATGTCGTGCAGGACGGTTCGGCGCCCGCCCTCGGGGTCGGCGAAGGTGACCCCCGACTTGCGGAGACTGATCATGGTGTCGAAGCGCTGGGCGTTCGCGGCGCCGGTGTGGAGCGTGGAACTGTTCATGAGGTGCTCTCCTCGGATCAGTGGTCGGCGGGGGGCTGCCAGCCGAGGAGTCGCCTCTCGATGGCGGCCATGAACTGGTTCAGTACGACGGCGATGCCGGCGAGCAGGAGCAGGATCGCGTACACCGCTTCGAGGCGGAACAGCGACGAGTACTCCGCGATCAGCTGGCCCAGACCGTCCTCGGCTGCGATCAGCTCCGAGCCCACGACGCCGAGGAGTGCGTAGATCAGCCCGAGCCGGAGCGACGCGAGGATGGCGGGCGTGGCGACCGGGAGCATCACCTTCCAGAACAGGTGCCGCTTCTTGGCGCCGAGGACGGCGGACAGGCGCAGCCACTCGGAGTCGGCGGACCGTACCCCGGCCCGGGACGCGGAGAGCACGATGAAGAACACGAGCGTGCTGGCCAGGGCCACCTTGGCCTGGACGCCGATGCCGAAGGCGACGATGAAGAACGGCGCCAGGGCGATACGCGGCATCGCGTTGGCGGCGTCCAGGAACGGCGCGAGGATCCGCTCAAGCGTCGGGAGGAGGCCGAGCGTGATGCCGACGACGACCCCGACCGTGCTGGCCAGGACCCAGGCGATCGCGACGGCGAGCATGGTGGCCTGGGCGTTGGACCACAGCTCGCCGTTCTCGACGGCCTCGACGAGGTAGTCCCACGACTGCTCCGGCGACTTGGCGAGTACGGGGGTGATCCACTGGTTGCGCGCGGTCAGGTCCCACGCGACCAGCCAGACGGCGACGAGCACGAGCTGGGCGGCACGGACCAGCAGCGTCGCCCTCGACACGCGCAGCCGCCTCGGCTGCCGGCTTTTGGGCGAGGCGGGAATGCCGGCACCCGGGGGCACGTCGTCCTGACGGTGTGTCGACTGCTCGCTGGCAGTGATCTGCGACAAGATGGTCTCCTCAACGTACGGCGGGCCGGCACCATTCGGTGCCGGGCTCGAAGCGAGCCAGGTAGCCGCCCGGGATCGCGCCGACCGCGAAGAGCCGGCAGAAGGCGCTCTGCACGGGGCCGAACCGGCTCGCGTCGATGCCGAGGCCACGCCTCACATCGACGCCCGCGAGACCGGCGATGGTCTTGCCCGCGAACTTCGGCATCAGGAGCAGCGAGAGCGTCGTCACGACGATCCAGGCTCGGAACCTCACGGCCGAGCAACGTGCAGTGGACGGGGTTGTGGCCGAAAATATGCGGTCGACAGCCATGGGCGGCCTTCCTCGGAGGATGAGCGACTCGGCGTGGGGCAGGCCCCACGCGAAATCCGCGGCGTCGGCCCGGCGCACGGGTCGCTGGGCTGTGCCGCTTCCGTGAAGTGAACCACCTCCTGAGCACCCCCACAAGAGTCATGCCTATCGGTCATTAACTTATGGCGTCCTTCTCAGCGTGCAGTGCACCTAACCGATCAAATGCCAGCTCACCTGCCATGGCGGTGGCGGGTGCTCGGATGCGTCGGTCGGTCCACAACCTGGCGGCCGAAGGCGACGATCTCGTCCTGGTGCGCGGGCGGGCCGCGGGCTCGAAAACTCGTCGCCGCTGGTCAAGCGGCGTAGCCGTACTCGATGAGAGTGCCGCCGACGACGCGGGTGCGCAGAAGCCCCGGTTGTCCGGATCCCGCACGGTGGGGGTTGCGCCCGGGCGTCGGCAGTCAGTTGATTCCGGGATCCGGGAGGTGTCGGCGTCTGCTCGCGCGGGCCGGACCTGCGGGGTGCGTCTGCTTGCGCGGGCCGGACCTCCGGGGTGTGTCTGCCGGCTCCGAACGGACGGCCCGGCTTCTTCCCGTGGCCCTGGGCATGGTCGTGTTCCCTCTCGGGACGAGGATCATCCGCCCTCAGTCAAACAGGGGCACCACCACCCCACACGCGGGCGACCCGCTGTCGTTTGCCCCGTTCCGGCAGGGAAGCCGCAGGTCACCAGACCGCTGCGGGCCGGACGGAGCGGGGCGCCCCACCATGCGTCTCCGCCCTGAGCGCACGGTGAAACTGCCGTAGTCGGTCAGGCGGAGGCCAGGCACGCCGCGCCGATGAGGCCCGCGGCCGGGCCGAGGGCGGCGGGCAGCAGAGGCGGAGCGTCCGGGCGGGCCGCGCTGCCTTCGGCGTAGGCGGACTCCATTGCCGACCGCATCGGGCCACGCGCCGTGCCGAGGCCGCCGCCGAGAATGATCGCGGCGGGGTCCAGCAGCTTGACGGCCATGGCGAGCACGGTGCCGAGGGCGGCTCCCGCGGTGGCGAGGACGCGGATCGCGTCCGGGTCGCCGCGGTCCGCCAGCTCGGTCACCTCGCGGGCGCCAGGGGTGGTGACCCCGCCGAGCGCGCTGCGCCGGTCACCGATGCCGCGGCCCGAGCAGTACGCCTCCAGGCTGCCACCCCAGCCGGGGTCGACCGACGCCGGGACCTCGAACCCGCCCAGCGCGATCGCCTCACCGCGCCGCCCCGGTAGGGGAGTTCCACCGAGCACCAGGGTGGACGAGAGCCCGGTGCCCAGTGACACGTAGAGGAAATGCTCCAGGTCGCGCCCGGCGCCGTAACGGGCCTCGCCCAGTGCCCCGCAGCGTACGTCGGAGCCGACCGCGACGGGTGTTCCGGGCAGTTCGGCGCGCAGCACCCGCTGTGGCTGGATGTCCCAGGCGAGTACTTCACGGCTGGTCAGCAGCCCGTCGGGGGCGACGTATTCGGGAAAGCCCGCGCCCAGGGCGCTGACGGTGAGTCCGCGCCGGTCCGCCTCGGCGAGCAGCGCGCGGGCGGCGGCAGCGGTGCCGGCCAGATCCGGGTCGCGCAGCCGCCCGTCGACCGCTGTGGGCCGCTCGTCACGGTGCAGTACGGTGCCGTCGGCAGCCACCAGGCCCGCGGCGATCTTGGTTCCGCCGACGTCCAGGGCGGCGGTGACTTCGGTGGTGCTCACAGAATCCCTCTTTCGTCCGCGGCACAGCCGCGAGCTGACGCGGTGTCAGTCCGTGGTCCGGTGCAGCGTCGCCTCGAAGCGGTACGCGTCACCCCGGTACACCGCGCGGCCCAGCAGCACCGGGACGTCCTGCGGATCACAGGTGACCTCCTCGCCGACCAGGACGGGTGTGCCCGCCGGGACCCGCAGCAGTTCCGCCAGTGCCGGGTCTGCGCCGTCCGCCCGCGCCGTGTACGCACTGCGCATCACCCGGATTCCGGCGACCTCCTCCAGCACCGCGAAGAGGGAGCGGTCGGTCAGGTCCGCGGTCTCCAGCCCGGGTGCCCGGGACCGGACCAGCACCGTCGTGTCGACACACACCGGCACCTCGTCGAGCCCGCGCAGCCGGGAGATCTCCAGGACCTCGGAGGCGGGCGCCACCCTCAGCCGGGCGGACTCGTCGTAGGTCGCGGGGCGGACCCCGCGGTGCAGCAGCCGTGCGGTGGGCCGCAGCCCGCGCTCGCGGGCGATCTCGGTGAAGCTCCTGAGGAGGCTCGGCGGTTCGCTGACCACATCGGTCGAGACAAACCAGCCGCGCTGGGCGGAGGCATGGACCCGCCCCTCGGTTTCGAGTCTCGCCAGCGCCTGCCGGAGGCTGCTGCGGCTCACCCCGACCCGGGCGGCCAGAGCGCGCTCGCCGGGCAGCCGACTGCCCGGCACCCAGACCCGGCGGTCGAGGAGCTGTACCAGTTCGTGGTGGGCGAGTTGGACGGCGGGCCCCGCGTCCGGTGGAGCGTCGTGTTCGGTCACGGCAGGAAAATACCAGAGCAACCAGTAATCGAACCAGATGTAAATCTGGTACAGACTCTGGACTATCTGGTCTGAACTACTTCATAATCCGGACAGCGCCGAAGGTGCGGAATATTCCATTCCTCTTTCGGGGCGTCCATCCTCCGTGCTGCCCTCAACCCGCAGAGCCAAGGAAGTCTCAGATGCCGGTGTCTTCGCCTGTCCGCCTCGCCGTGATCGGCGCGGGAACCATCTCCCAGTCGGTGCACCTGCCCGCTGTCCAGCGCCTCGGCGAGCATTTCGAGCTCGCGACCGTCTGCGACCTGTCGCCCTCCCGGGCCGCACAGGTCGCCGCCCGGGCCGGTGCGGGCGTCCGCGCCACCCATAGCTACGACACGGTCCTGGCCGACGCGGACATCGACGCCGTGCTGCTGGCCACCCCGGGCACGCACGCCCGTGCCGCCCGTGCCGCGCTGGAAGCCGGAAAGCACGTACTCGCCGAGAAGCCGCTCTGCCTCACCACCGCCGAGGCCGAGGAACTGGGCGCGCTGGCCGAGTCCAGGGGCCTGGTCCTCCAGGTCGGCTACATGAAGATGTACGACCCGCTGACCGAGGTCGCCGCCGCCGAGCTGGCCCGGCTCGACACCCCGCGCACCGTCCGCGTCACCGTGCTCCACCCGGCGGACGAGCCCCAGGTCGAGCATCTGCGCATGTCCCGCCCCGCCGACGACGCCGACATGTCGGCGGTCGATGCGGAGCTGGCCTACGAGGCCGAGCGCACCGCCGAGGCCCTCGGCGAGGTCCCCGCCCCGCTCGCCGCCTACTACCGCGACGTCCTCAACGGATCGGTCATCCACGAACTCTCGGTGCTGCGCGCCCTCGGCTTCACCCTGCCCACCGCCTTCGACTCCGCCGAGCTGTGGCCCTGGCCGGTCCAGGGAGAGCCGCCGTGCCTGCTGGCCACCGGCGATCTGGGCGACGGCGCCAAGCTGGTCATCAACTGGAACTGGCTGCCGGACCACCCCGAGTACGGCGAGGAGATCGCGGTACTGGCACGCGACGGGCGGCTGCGCCTGGACATGGCGGCCCCCTACCTGGTCGATGTGCGCAGCTCACTGCGGGTGGAGCGGGCGGAGAACGGCGTACGCCACGACTCCACCGTCACACACGGCTACGACACCGGCTTCGTCCGCCAGCTCGAACAGTTCGCCGCCTCCGTGCGCGACGGCGCCC
>NZ_JBSGUP010000317.1:0-9264 GCF_053607985.1 Streptomyces sp. NPDC055078 | reverse complement strand
CTCGCCGACACTCTGGGCGCCGGCCACCGGGGCGTCGTCGTGGACTCGCCGCCCGGCGCCGGGAAGTCGACGCTCGTGGTCCGCGCCGCCCTCGAACTGGCCCGCGCGGGCCGTCCGCTGATGGTCATCGCCCAGACCAACGCCCAGGTGGACGACCTGGTGCTCCGCCTCGCCGAGAAGGACCCGGAGCTGCCCGTGGGGCGGCTGCACAGCAATGACCCCGACCCGTACGACAAGGCACTCGACGGACTTGCCAACGTCCGCAAGTCGGCCAAGGCGGGTGATCTCGCGGGCCTGGAGGTCGTGATCTCCACGGCCGCGAAGTGGGCCCATGTGCAGAACGTGGAGCCCTGGCCGCACGCCATCGTGGACGAGGCGTACCAGATGCGCTCCGACGCGCTGCTCGCGGTCGCGGGCCTCTTCGAACGCGCCCTGTTCGTAGGCGATCCGGGACAGCTCGACCCCTTCTCGATCGTGGGCGCGGACCAGTGGGCGGGGCTGTCGTACGACCCGTCCGCGAGCGCGGTCTCCACCCTGCTGGCCCACAACCCCGAACTGCCCCAGCACCGGCTGCCGGTGTCCTGGCGCCTCCCGGCGTCGGCCGCGCCGCTGGTGTCCGACGCCTTCTACCCGTACACCCCCTTCCGCAGCGGTACGGGCCCCGGCGACCGGAAGCTGTCCTTCAAGGTCGCGTCGGACGGCTCCGCGCACGACCGGGTGCTGGACGAGGCCGCCGAGTCCGGCTGGGGTCTGCTGGAACTGCCCGCCCGCCACACCCCGCGTACGGATCCGGAGGCGGTACGGGAAGTGGCGCGCGTCGTCCGCCGCCTGCTGGACCGCGACGGCCGCGCCACGAGCACCGCCGACGCGGCCCCCACCCCGGTCGCCGCCGACCGCATCGCCGTCGGCACCGCCCACCGCGACCAGGCCGCCGCCGTCCGCGCCGCCCTCCTTGACCTGGACGTCCCCGACGTCACCGTCGACACCGCCAACCGCCTCCAGGGCCGTGAGTTCGACGTCACCGTCGTCCTCCACCCCCTCTCCGGCCGCCCCGACGCGACCGCCTTCCACCTGGAGACCGGCCGCCTGTGCGTCCTCGCCTCCCGGCACCGGCACGCCTGCGTCGTGGTGTGCCGCGCTGGGGTGAGCGAACTCCTGGACGAACACCCGTCGACGGAGCCGGTGTCCCTGGGCGTCACCGTCAAGTTCCCGGACGGCTGGGAGGCGAACCACTCGGTCCTCTCCCGCCTCTCGGAACACCGGGTGAGCCTGCGCCCGTGACCCGTACGGCCGCGGGACCCTGCCCAGGGGCCCTGGCCGGCGGCTGGGGCCACTGATGAAGGCGACTCCCCCCGTTCCCGAAGGGAGTCGTCTCTGGTACCAGGTCAGGGCTGCGTTTCCCCCATGACCACGACGCGCCAAGGCCGCCTGGATTCCTCGGTGAGGCGGTTGGCACGGTCGCGTGCTCCGGCCAGGAGGCGATCCCGGCGAACACCGACCTACGGGCGGGGCGTCAGGGTTGGCTCGCCCCTGCCTCGCCACCGCCCCCGCCTCCGCGGTCAACTGGGCGCGAATCGCCGTACCGCTCTGTCCAGGAGCCGGTATGGCGTCCGTTCCGGGCAACCTCACACCCTGCACCGGGGCGATGAGGTCTCCATCGGAGGGAGTCACGAAGCGTGTTGAACGAAATGGCCTTCTGCGGCAAGGACGTCCCTGCGCGGGACCGCTTCGACTACTGGCGGGAGCTGATCGGCCGTACCCACGCACCCAGCGAGATGACCAGTGACCACGCCAGCGATTTCGACGCGAAGCTGCGCATGTTCGATCTCGGAGCAACGCGCGCCTGGACCGCGACCTTCCAACCGATGCGCTTTCACCGGACGCCCCAGCTGATCAGACGGTCCGACCCCGAGCTGTGCCATGTCACCCTCGTGCTGCGCGGAGTCGTGGGAGTCAGTCAGGGCGGCCGGCAGGCGGTGTGCGGCAACGGCCACGACTTGTTCGCCCTCGACACCTCGCGGGACTACGTCTGCCAGGTGCTCGACCCCGGCCGGCCGATGACCGGCGTCAGCCTTGAGGTTCCGAAGAAGTTGCTGCACGTGCCTGCGCGGGCGCTCGACGCGCTCCCCCGGTTGCGGCTGTCGGATCAGAACGGGGTCGGCGGCCTGCTCGCGCAGTTCGTCCACCGTCTGACCATGCAGAGCCACACCTTCCAGCCGTCCGACGGCCCCCGGCTGGGTGCCGTCGCCCAGGACCTGCTGTCAGCGCTGCTGGCCCATGAACTCGACGCCGACGAGGCGCTCCCCGCGGAGACGAGCCGTCGGACGCTGGTCCTGTGCATCAAGTCCTTCATCCAGCAGCACCTGGCCGACCCGCAGCTCTCCCCCGGCGCCATCGCGGCCGCGCACCATATCTCCGTCAGCCATCTGCACCGGCTCTTCCGCGGTGCCGACACCACCGTCGCCGCATGGATCCGCAGCCGACGTCTGGAACGCGCCCGCGACGACCTGGCCAACCCCGCCCTTCAGCAGGTTCCCGTCGCCCATATCGGCGCCCGCGCGGGGTTCCACCAACCCGCGACCTTCAGCCGTGCCTTTCGCGCCGTCCACGGCCTGACGCCCGGGGACTACCGCCACCACATGTTGAGCCCCCTTGTGGCCCCCGCAGGAGACGGAGCGTCAAGGCAAGTGGCTTCTGGGAGTCAATGACACCTCAGCGCCGTGCCAGCACTCTGGTGGACGGACTTCCCGGCGAGGGCAGGAAGCCGTCCCGCCCGCTCGCAGAAGTGCGAGGACCGGCCGGGAGGTCAACCCACACAAAGGGGATCGCCCTATGAGAAAAGCGGGATTACGCAACGTAATAGCGCTCTCCACCCTGGCTCTGGTCAGCGGGCTGACCATCGGGCCCGCCGCCGCGGCTCCGGCCTCGCCCATGGCCCCGCTCGACTGCACCCACCCCCACAGCAACAAGGACGGCGGCTCCGGCTACGGCGAGGACCCCGACGGCAGCATTCACGTCCGCACCGGGCCTCACGAGTACTGTGCCGTGGTTGAGGTGGTCTCCAACAACCGTCTGCTGTACTGGCATTGCTGGACCGAGAACAGCGCGGGCAACAGGTGGACCCATCTGCGGGTCGCCGGAACGCAGATCAACGGCTGGGTGGTGGACAGCAAGCTCACCGGCGGTGGCAGCAACGGCGCCAACGACCGCTGCTGATCGACACCCCGTATCCACACCACAGTGCGCCCCGCACCCAGCCAAGGGGGCGGGTCCGGCATACCGGCCCCGCCCCCTTCTTCCACGACCCGACCCGACCCGCTCGGGCAGATCCATCCGTGGCGCCGGCCCGTGAGAACCCGTCCTTCAGCCGGTTCTGGAAACTGCGCGACACCGGCCACCAGGCTCGGGGATCATGGGAGCATGGCGCGACTTCACGACATCGTCTTCGACAGCGCCCGGCCCGCGGCCACGGCTCGCTTCTGGGCCGCGGCTCTGGATGGTTACGCCGTCGCGCCCTATGACGATGCGGAACTCGCCCGCCTGCGCTCCGAGGGCATCACCAGCACCGAAGACGACCCCACCGTTCTTGTCGAGACGGCCGACGGAGGACCTCGTCTGTGGTTCCAGCTCGTGCCAGAGACCAAGAGGGTGAAGAACCGTGTGCACCTGGACCTGCTCGCCGCGGACCCGGAGGCGGAGATCCGACGCCTGACCGCTCTCGGAGCGACTGTCCAAGCCCGCCACACGGACAACAACAACAACATCGTGCTGACCGATCCCGAAGGCAACGAGTTCTGCCTGTCTCCGGCGGACCGATGAGCGCCGGGGGCCGTTGACGTCCGGGACGATCTCCACGTGTCCGGTGTGACCACGGCGTCGGAGCCGTCCTCCCTGGACAGCCTCATTCAGCGGGCTGAGCCCGCACCAGTTCGGCAAGCGTCAAGTCCGCGGACGGCTGGGAGGCGAACCACTCGGTCCTCTCCCGCCTCTCGGAACACCGGGTGAGCTGGCGCCGTGTGCCATGATCATCTACCCGACAACGCGAATATCGGCGATGTGCCATGGTCCCGGCGCATCCCGTCGCCTTAACCTCCTCCCAACAGCAGGGAACCGACCCTGCATCGAAGAAGGGGTAACGATGGCGCGCGAGGAACTGACCCGCCTCACCGGAAGCGTCGGCGATCCCAACTGTGATGACGACGACTGCCCAAACGTCTACCGGACCAAAAGCGGGTCCTTCGTCGTCCAGGGGGATGTGTCCGACGCTTTCACCCCGCCTGTCGGCGAAGGCTTGGTGGAGATCCCTGAGCACATTTTCAAGGAGGCTGTCCGTGCTCTTGGATGGTGAGGATTGGCGTCGGTTCTTCGATGCCTTCGAGCGGGAAGCATGGCGATTCGAGGCCCAGCCGACGTACACCATGCCCAATGAGCAGGAGAACGTGGCCCGTTTCCTGCGCGGCGAGGACAAGCCTGCCGAGCACAATGCGCGCTGGCATGAGCGAGTGCGCGGGTACGTCACGTCCGGAAGACGCATCGGTCGTGTACGCATCGTGCGCCGACCGCTCACGGACTATCAGCGGTACCAGTTCGCATGGGGCATTCCCGGCAACATTGCGGCTGGCGAGGATATCCGTATTCTGGACGTGACGCACGAGACCTACGATCTGCCGCTCTCCGGGCGTGACTGGTGGATGTTCGATGAGTCCCGCATCGCTCATCTCAACTACCGCCCGGACGGGACCCAGATCAATCGCGAAGCGTACGAGGGAGACCCTGCGTCGTACCGGGAATGGAAGGAACGAGCCCTGGCGCACGCTGTGCCGTTCAAGGAGTACGTGAAGGTTCTTGACGTTTGATCCTGAGCAGTTGGACCGATCGAGGTCCGACCTCGCGGAGATCCTTCGCACCATGCGCAAGCGAGCCAGCCGTACACAGGTCTGGCTCGCTCAGCGCTGCAACATGTCCCAAACCAAGCTCAGCAACATTGAAACCGGTCGAATTGCACCGAGTCTTGTCGACGTCGAGTTGATTCTCAGAGCCCTCGATGCTCCACAGCACATGGTGGTGGAAGTGGCCGCTCTGGCCCGACTCGCTCACACGGAGTGGCAGGGGAAGCGGGCTTCGTGGCGCAGAGGCTTGGAGAAGCGGCAAGCGGAGTTGGCGGGCCTGGAGGCGAAGGCAACAACTCTCCGCTACTTCCTGCCTGCCATGGTGACAGGTCTCCTGGCCACACCGGAGTACATCAAGGCGAGCCTTTCTCGTTCACCGGTGGACGTCTCCAAGACCGTCGTAAGAAAACTGGAGAGGCAGTCGGTCCTCTACAACAGTGCGAAGCAGTTCACCTTCCTGCTGACCGAGCAGGCCGCCCGGTGGGCTGTCGTTCCGCCTGCTGCTCTGGCCGTGCAGATCGACCGCCTTATTTCATTGTCCCACCTGCCCAACATTCATATTGGCATCATCCCCTTGGGGGCAGAAGTCGGGTGCGGTCCCATGAATACATTCACGATCTACGATGAACGACTGGCGACCGTCGAGACTTTCACGGGGCGAATAGTATTCCAGGACGCCAGAGATGTTGCAGAGCATCTCGATGTGTTCAACCGGTACACCCGCCATGCGTTGTTCGGCGATGAGGCCAGGGTCCTGCTCGGAGAGTGGGCGACCATCTGCCGCTCATGATCCTCTATTCGGCAACGCAAATAGTGCTGGATTTGCCGGCCCGGTGGGCCGAAGATCTCTCCATGCGTCAGATCGGAGATTCCGGGGCGGCGCGGCAGCGGTGTTTTTCCAGGTACCTCAATCTCTCTTGGAGAGGTGTCCTGGAAGCCGCGCTTACTTCCGCCTGCCAGAGGCGGAGGACGGCCGCCCATGCGGCCGTTGGACGATCGGGAAGGAAATCAGCATGTCGGATGAAGAGAACCTGTACGCGCTCGACATCAACGGCGCCGCGTTCGCGCGGGCGTGCGGCGGCAACACGCACCCCGACGGCGAATCGTGCGTGACCCTCGCACGCATCGGTGCCCATGCGTGGGCACTGGGCGACAGCAAGCGGCCGGGCGTGGAGCCGCTGCGGTTCACCACCGCCGAGCTGGACGCGGCGGGTATCGACCCCGCCCGCTTCGGGCTCTCCGCCTGACCTCTCTTTGTCTCCGACCGGTCTCAGTCCCCCTGCGTAGGTCAGAGGCCGGTCGGATTCCAACTCTTCCGTACTCCCTCGTACTCCCCGAAGGGAAAGGACAGTTGCACCACCACGGGTATCTGTGGACCGGCCCGAAGCAACGGTTCGATGACGAGGCGCTGAGGCGTCCTCCGCGCTCTGTCCCGCCTCCGGGCGACAGCAGACCGGAGCTGGTCCAGCGCTACAAGGAAGTGAAGGCGGAGTTCCCCGTCGTGGACCTCCCGCCGCTCGAAACCGCGTACTGGCTCATCAAGCCCAGGAAGCTGGTACGCGGTACCTGGGAAGAACCGAAGGAAGCGTCGGACTGGCTCGGGGAACGACTGGCCGAGCACGCCCCTCGGTTCGGCTCAGACACGTACCGGGACGCTACCCACCTGGCCGTATTGGTCGACTCCGCGACGGAACGGCTCGGTTGGGGTGGCGATGTGTCCCACGGCTTCTACCTGGAACATCCGTCGTTTCTGTCCCTGGCCCTGGTGTGCTGCCCGAACCGCGCGGCTCCCGGACTGGACTGCCCGCTCAGGCAGCCCGGCGACAGAGAAGTCCCGGCCCCTGAGGGCCGGGACTGATCTCTCCGCTGCCTGCCCCGGGCTACGCGCCCCGGTTCAGCTCTCCGGCGACCGGGGCGGGGGCGAGGCCCACGACGTGCCGGGGGCAGGCGTAGAGGGTGACGGGAGGACCGCTGGCGCGTTCGATGTGCCGGACGGGCATGGGGGCGCTCGTCCACTTCTTGCAGACGCAGCAGTACGCGCCCGGTGCGGGGGTGGGGTCGCTGATGATGGCGTCGCGGGTCACGCGGGCACCCCCGTACGGACCTGGTGGACACCCTCGGCGACGTACGGGTAGTCGTACCCGCGCATCGCCCATGCCACGGCGAAATGGCGTTCTCGCCGTACGGGGGTGAGTACGAGTGTTTCCTCCGCCCGGAAGACCGCTCGGGCCTCCTCGGCGCTCGGTCCGGCCCACGGCCGGGACCAGGGGCTGGCCGGCACGGGGTCGCCGGCGGGGGCCGGGCGTCCGGCGAGGTGGGCGGCGCTGTGGCGTCCGGGCCTCGTGCGGCGCGTCAAGGGAATCATATTCAGCACCCATACGAGTGCACGGGCGATACGATCACACATACGTCGTTCAGCTCCTTAGCAAGCTGTCTTGGCGAGCCCCGACAGACCGGGCCTAATCGGTCGGTCGGGGCGTTTCGGCTGGGTGGTAGATGCCGGTCCGTCTCTGCGCGGGTGATCCCGCGCACGACGGCGGCAAGGTGTCAGGGCCTGGGCGGTACGGCGTCGCGCACATGCACCACGCCGTGCGGGTTGGCCTTCTGGATCGCCCGCTTACCGGCGGCCTTCGCCTCCTCTGGGCTGTCCGCCATCACGACCGTGGTGGCCCCCTTCTCCGGTTTGTTGGGGCTGGTGACCACGCCCGTGACCCGGTACGGCTTTCTGGCCAACGGAGTACCTTTCACTGTGCGTACGCTCCGCGCACGGTTGGGTGTCACAGCCCCCGGCGGCTGTTGGCATTGCGTTCCGCCACAGCCCTTCTCAGCCGGTCCCGGGCCGTGACGACGGAGAGATCGGAACGTGCGGCGATCGCGTCGCGGTGCTTCGCCAGCCCGGCGTACAGGCGCTCGACGCCGGTACGGGTCACCTGAGGGAAGGGCCCACGCGGTGTCCCCGGGGGCAGCTCGATCCATACGCGCCCGTCCGGCGTCTCGACCACCTCGGGCGGCGCCAGCCAGCGGTCCGCGCGGCGCTCCCAGCGGTCGCGCTGCCGGGCGGAGATCTCCGCGTCGCTGAGCACGCGGGTGCGCTTGGGCAGCGCTTCCGGCTCAGGGGGTAAGGCGGGTCTGCGCTGAGCGCCATCCTGCTGTGGGTTGTCGGTCACGGCGGTGTGCCTCCTCGCTCGCTCCCCTCGGGGCTTTCGATGCGTGACCAGATGACCACAACTAGCGCTAGTCTTAGGCAACTTGCAGCTCCTCTTGCAAGTGCAGGAGCCCTGATCTGATCCGGGTTGAAGGCAGAGATGTGAGGTCAAGAGCATGGATGAGGACATCGTCGTAGAGGGCTTGCATCCATACGCATCGTTTGGGCTGGACGTCAAGCAAGTACGGAAGGCTAGGAAGATGACCCAGAAGGGGCTCGGACTGGCCACCGGATACTCAGAGGGGCACGTCTCCAAAGTCGAGGCCGGCAAGGTGACACCCAGCGCGAAGTTCGCGCTTGGCTGCGACCGGGCGTTCGGGACAGGCGATCTGTTCGCACGCCAACTGAGCAGGGTCGTTGAGGGTGACTATCCGAGTTGGTTCCTGCCGTACCTAGGACTCGAACGAGAGGCTTCACGGATCTCCGACTTCTCGACCACCTTGATCATGGGCATGTTGCAGACGGAGGAGTATGCGCGCGCTGTCTTCCGCACTGGGATTCCCCGTGACGGGGAACCTGAGATCGAGGGCCGGGTCGCCGCCCGACTGGCACGCCGCAAGGTGCTGGAGCGTGACGTGCCGCCGTCCCTGTGGGTCGTGCTGCATGAGTCCTGTCTGCGGACCGTGGTCGGTGGCTTCGAGATCATGGAACAGCAACTCAACTATCTGTGTCAGCAGGCGGAGTTGCCGTCGGTAACTCTCCAGGTCCTGCCCTTCAGCGAGGGCCCGTCGGCTCATCATCTGCCGTTCACGTTGCTCGTATTCAAGGCAGGCCCGACGTTGCTGCACACGGAGTCGCCCCAAGGCGGGCGTCCGTACGACGACGCCGAGACAGTGGCTGCCGCGAGCGATAGATACGATCGGCTCCGGGCCGACGCCTTGTCGCCCGCGGAATCGATCGTCTACATCCAACAGCTCGCCGAGGAGTATGCCCATGCGCAGCGACCTGACTGGTTGGGTCAAGAGCACGTACAGCGGGAACGACGGTGGTCAGTGCGTCGAGTGGGCCCCCGCGTACGCCCCGTCCGGCGTCGTCCCCGTCCGGGACAGCAAGGTCGGTGACGGTCCGGTTCTGATGCTGTCGCCGGGTGCGTTCGCCGGGCTGGTGGCGCTGGCCCGTAGCGCCGATGTGAGCTGACGCCAACTCTGCTCAAGGAGCCCCACCCGGCAC
>NZ_JBSGUP010000316.1:6228-9271 GCF_053607985.1 Streptomyces sp. NPDC055078 | reverse complement strand
GAAAGCGCTCGGCCGTTCGTTCCCCGGTCCGATGTCCTGGTGCCACACTGCCGGGTGGAACGGACTCCGGGCAAGCCGACGAAAGTCTCCGGTGTCCGCGACTCAAGAAGCTTTTCCTGTCGGCCTCTTCTCGTCGGCCATTTCTCGTCGGCTTCTTCTCGTCGGCCGTTTCTCATCGGCCTTCTTTCGGACATCCCTGTCTCCTCCCAGGAGGGCTCCCGCGCCCGCGTGCGGCGGCCACCCCCGCGAGGCGCTGAACGGCAGGCCCCGGCGGTGGCGCCCGGGACCGGTGACACCGGACGGGCCGCCGCCCGCCGCCGTCTTCGCCACCGCGGCACTGATCTCGTGGTCCTGCTCGTGGTGCCCCACGGTTGCCCCGGTCCCGTCCGTCACCCGAGTGTGGGAAGTGCACTCCTGCCACTGAGACCACAGAGGTGGCACGGACAGGAACATGGGGGAACAGTTGCTCAGCTCATCGTCAACCGCCCGCCCCGGGTCAACGGGCCCCGCGGGCCGCGTACCCGGCTCACCGCTCCGGCTCGGCGTGCCGGTCCCGGCGGACGCGCGCGTGGCAGCGCACGCCTCGGACCCGGCTCCCGCGACGGAGCGCTCAGTCGGCTGCGCCGACAACCGGGGCTCGTCCTCCGCGAGAAGTCCGACCGCTCCGGGCCGACTCACCACAGGGTGGACGCCCCGGCGGCCGGCCGCCCTGAGGTCCGGCATCGTCGTCCGGCCGGCCACCAGAACCGCGGCCTGAGCCGCCCCGGCGGCTCACCGTCCGCGGCGATGAGGTGACCGGCGCGTGCGCCGCGGCCCGGCACAGGGCACGCACCACTGTGCGGGACACCGGCACCACACCGGTCACCGGTGACCTGATCGCCGAATCCGCCGCGGACCTCGCGACCACGCTCACCCGCCATGGTGCCGTGGCCCTCACCGCCGGTGCCCACGGCACCGGAACGGACAGACCCCACACTCATCGAAGGCCAGGGCCCGGAGAGAGCCGCCGACTCCGGACGGCGTGCCGGGGTCCCGCGCTTCGTCCCATGCGCTGTCCGCCGCGTCGGCCGGTGCGGCCGGTTAGGCCGTATTGCGGCTGTAGTGCGGCCGTGGGGAGCCGGTTGAACGGAACCGATCCGTTTTCCGCAGCCATCAACGCCGATGGCATTCGTCACCTTCGAGAAAGAAGCACGTCTTGATGCGCGAACTCTTCTCCGGCGTCCGACCGGTGAACTGCGCGATGGAAGGAATCGTGTGGCACAGCTAGCAGATATTCCCGTAGCGCCGGAGGGGCGGCCGTGCGTCGGGGTGGTGTACGGCGGGCCGTCCGCCGAGCATGAAGTGTCGGCCGCCTCGGCGCTGGCCGTCATCCGCGGGCTCCGTGCCACCCGGTTCCGTCCCGTCGCCATCGGGATAGACAGGGACGGGCACTGGAGGCTGCCCCCGGCCCGCGCCGTCGAGGAGGCCGTGACCGCGCGGCCGGACGGGCCGGCCATCCGGGACCGGCTGACCGCCGATGGTGTCCGGGTCGAACTCCGGCACGGCGGCCGACTCGTCTCGTCCGAGTCCCCGGAAGCGGTCATCGAGCGGCTCGATGTCGTGTTTCCCGTGATGCACGGGCCGTACGGCGAGGACGGGGTTATCCAGGGCTATCTGGAGGCCCTTGACGTGCCATACGTGGGATCCGGCGTGGCCGCCTCCGCGGTCGGCATGGACAAGGTGGCCATGCGGCGTGCGTTCGCAGCCGAAGGCATCCCGGTCGTCCCGGGCACCTGGTACACCCGGCGGCAGTGGCTGCTCGGCGAGGATCCGCTGACAGCGGCCGACGGATTGCCCTGGCCCCGGTTCGTCAAGCCGGCCGCCATGGGGTCCTCCATCGGCGTCTCGCGGGCGAACGATCCGGCCGGGCTGGCCCACGCCGTCGACGAGGCGTTCCGGTACGACGATGTCGTCCTGGTGGAGGAGGGGATCACCGCCAGGGAACTGCTCTGCGGCGTCATCGGTGACGCCGACGACGCCGAAGCCTCCGTACCGTCCGAACTCACGGTCACCGGCGACTTCTCCGACTACGCGCAGAAGTACCTCACGGGCGCCACGGTGACCTCTCCCGCGGATGTGCCGGCCGACGTCACCGCAAAGGTGCGCGAGTTGTCGCTCCGGGCGTTCCGCGCGATCGGCGGATACGGCCTGGCACGGGTCGATTTCCTGTACGACGAGGCTGGCGGCAGGCTGTATGTCGGGGAGATCAACACGATGCCCGGGTTCACCGCGCGTTCGGTGTTCGCCCGGGGCTGGGCCGAAAGCGGGGTGATGTACGAGCAGCTGCTCGACCGTCTCATCGGCCTCGCCTTCGCCCGGCACGCGCGCGGACGTGACCGCGCCCGCCGCTCCGGGTTCGCGGTCGAGGGGGCACGGTGATCCCCCTGACGCTGGAGGAGATCGCCCGGGTCGTGGACGGGACGGTGCACGGGAGCGCGGGTCCGGGGCTCACGGTCACGGGCCCGGTGGTCATCGACTCCCGCGAGGTGACGGCGGGCGCGTTGTTCGCGGCCATTGTGGGAGAGCGAAGCGACGGCCACGACTTCGCGCCCGAGGTGTACGCCGCCGGCGCCGTCGCGGTGCTGGGGTCCCGCCCCGTCGACGGGCCGTGCGTGGTGGTGGACGACGTGGTCACAGCGCTGACCGGACTCGCCGGATTCGTCCGGGACCGGCTGAGTCCCGTCGTCATCGGGCTCACCGGGTCGGTGGGCAAGACCACGACCAAGGACCTGCTCGCCCAGATCCTCGAACACGAGGCGCCGACGGTCGCCACCTCGCGTTCGTTCAACAACGAGATAGGGCTCCCGCTGACCATCCTGCGCGCTGAGCGGCGGACCCGTTACCTCGTCCTGGAGATGGGCGCCGCGAGGCCGGGTGACATCACCCATCTGGTGCGGCTGGGACGGCCGCAGGTCGGCATGGTGCTCAATGTCGGGCCGGCGCACATGCTCACGATGGGCGGCATCGGCGGTGTCGTGCAGACGAAGGCCGAGATGGTGCGGGA
>NZ_JBSGUP010000316.1:0-6218 GCF_053607985.1 Streptomyces sp. NPDC055078 | reverse complement strand
CGCGGCGGCGGGGGGCGGGCTGGCGCTCCTCAACGCCGACGACGAGCGCGTCGCCGCCATGGCGGACGGGACGTCCGCGGCGGTGATGTTCTACGGGACCGGCCGGGACGCCGCGGTGCGGGCGCGGGACGTGACGCTCGACGCGGCGGGCTGTGCGTCGTTCACCCTGCACACGCCGATGGGGCGGGCCCTGGTGCGGCTGCGGCTGCCCGGCGGGCACCAGGTCGCGAACGCGCTGGCCGCCGCGTGCGCCGCGACTGCCGTCGGTGTCCCGGCCGGCCGGATCGCGGCCGCGCTGAGCAGGGCGGAGCCCCGCTCGGCGGGGCGGTTCGAGATCAGGGAGCGTCCCGATGGCGTCACGGTCATCGACGACGCCTACAACGCCAACCCGGCCTCCGCGCGGGCGGCGATCAGCACCCTGGCCACGATGGCCGGCGATCGCCGGACGGTCGCCGTCCTCGGCGAGATGATCCATCAGGCCGGAGAGGCGATCCACCAGCACGAGGCCATCGGCGCGCTGGCGGGCGCGCTCGGTATCGACGTCCTCGTGGCGGTGGGCGAGGGCGAGGGGCCGGCCGCCATGGCCGCCGCCGCGCGCGCGGCCGGCGTGTCCGTGTACGCCGTGCCGGACGGCGGCGCCGCGATCGGTCTGCTCCGGGAAACCTTGCGCCGGGGCGATGTCGTCCTGCTCAAGGCATCGAATGTGGTGGGCCTGTCGGCCGTGGCGACGGCGCGTGACGCGCCGTCCTGATGAGCGGACCGAAGACAATTGCTCGGATATTCCAGAGAGGCCAGGCAAGCATGAAAATCGTCGTGACCGGATCACTGCCGTTCAGCGAGGACCAGGTCCGCAGGCTGCAACGGGTCGGGAACGTGACCACGGCAGGTGGCGCGAGTTCGGACGAGGAGTGGCTGAAGCAGATCGAGGGCGCGGACGTGGTGTGCAGTGACGGCATGTTCGTCGCCGGCAGCCTCGAACGGCTTAACGATGTCTTCCTCACGTTCCCCTTCGTCGAGATCGGCTCCTTCGACACCGACGCGCTGGCACTCAGGAACGTGGTGCTCGCCAACGCGCGCGGAAGTAATCGTGATTCGGTCGTGGAATGGGCCGTATTCATGGCGCTGGGCCTGCTGCGCCGATTCCAGGATTATGTGAACGTCGACCGTGAACTCCGCTTTGTCCGGCACGAGAGCCTGTCGGGCAAGAACGTCTGCATTATCGGTGCCGGAGACATCGGCTCGCGTCTCGGCACAGCGCTGGAGGCCCTGGGCGCGAACGTGCGATACGTCGCACGCGGGATCGATCCGATAGCGGCGGTGGAGGGCTGCCAGCTGATCGTCAACTCCCTGAGTTCTGTCCCGAGTACGGCCAATCTGCTGGATCGTGAATTCTTCCGTGCCCTGGAGCCGGGATCATACTTCCTCACCTATGTCCGGCCCCACACCTTCGACGTCAAGGCCCTGCTGGAGGCACTGGACGACGGCATTCTGGCGGGCGCGGCGGTCGACTGCGACCCGCAGGCACCGTTCGACACCACGAACACCTACTACAGGACGCTCGCCGGGCACGGGAAGGTACTGACAACGCCACACGTCGCGTTCGCCACGGCACAAGCCCAGAAGCAAAGCCTCGAAACAGTCGTGGAAAATGTCGAAGCATTCGCGAACGGCCGGCCGCAGAACGTTCTGGTCAAACATTGATCTTCACCCGCCCCGCACCCGAGAAGAGGACCAGAACCCATGAGCAGGCAAGCTTCCAGGGCCGGTGTCCCGGCACCTGACGACCCGGCCGAGTGGGCTGTCGTTTCCGGCGGGCAGATCTTCTGCTCGGGGATGTTCGGCACCGATCCCATGACCGGAAAGGCACCTGAAACCGTCGCGGCACAAGCCGAACAGGCACTCATGAAACTGGCCGGCCTCCTGTCGGAATCAGGCTCCTCGATGCAGCGGCTGGTCAAGACCACGATCTACTACGTCAGCACAGAGGACTTCGCAGAGATAAACGAGGTCTACGCACGCCACATGCCGGTCCCGCCACCGGCGCGGTCTGTCGTTCCGTGCTCTGCCCTGCCGGATGGACTTCTGTTCTGCATCGACGCCATCGCGACCCTCGAATCTCAACTCTCGACTGATACCCCGGGGACATGAAACAAGAAACTCTTCGGCCGGTGACCCATCACGACGTCCGGGAGGCAGCCGACCGGATCGGCCCGTACGTCCGCATCACTCCTGTGATCACCACGGACATCGGCGGTCGCGCGGTCACGCTGAAACTGGAGAACCTCCAGGCGACCGGTTCGTTCAAGTTCCGCGGTGCGCTCAACGGGGTCATCGCCGGCAAGACCGGAGGAGACGTTGTCGCGGCATCGGGCGGCAATCACGGTCTCGGCGTCGCCACGGCGGCCAAGCTCATGGACGTTCCCGCCACGGTGTACGTGCCGCGCACGACACCGGAGGCGAAGGTGCGGCGGATCGCCGCCCAGGGTGCGCGAGTGGTGCTGCACGGCGAGTGCTACGCCGATGCCGAGGCCGCCGCCAGAGCGTGGGCCGATCAGTCGGGGGGCAGCTTTCTGCACGCCTACGACGACCCGGCTGTCATCGCGGGTCAGGGCACCGTCGGGCTGGAGATCGCCAGGCAGGCTCCCTGGTGCGACTCGGTCGCCGCAGCCGTCGGCGGCGGTGGACTGGCGGCGGGCCTCAGCGCGGGCCTGGGACCGGATCACACGGTGGTGGCCGTGGAACCGCAGCACTGCAACGGTCTGCACGCGGCGTTCTCGGCGGGCATGCCGGTCGACGCTCCGGTGGACTCGGCCGCGGCGTCGGCGCTCGGTGCGTCACGCGTGGGCGTGAACGCCTTCGCGCTGCTGTCGTCCGGGAGAGTCCGGTTGGCGCTGGTGACCGAGCGGGAGATCACCCACGCCCGGGACCTGCTCTGGGAAGAACTCCGGCTGGCTGTCGAGCCGGCCGCGGCGGTGCCATTCGCCGCATGGCTCGCCGGCCGGGTTCCCGGCCGTCACCCCTGCCTCGTCCTGTGCGGCGCGAACACCGACTGGCATCCCGCCTGACGCACGATGGGTCCCGGCCGCCCCCTTGCCCGGGGGAGGCCGGGACCGACTCATGCGCTCCGGGCCCTCAGGCGGCGGCCGGCCCCGGACCACCGTTCCCCGCCGACCGGTGAACAGACGGTTCACCGGTCGGTCACCACCCCGCCCCCACTTCCGTCGCCTACGCTGTCACCGGACGGACAGGCCCGACGAAGAGACGACCAGGGGGGCGGATGCCACAGCGCGTACGTCTTCTCCTGGCGACGGCTCTGCCGCCGCTGCTGGTCGGCGTCTGGGCGACGTTCCTGGTGCTCGTCGGTGCCGCGCCGGCCGCCGGGGGTGTCACCGTCATCTCCTCGGCGTCGGCGGCACCGGCTGTTCCCGCGCGGACGGACGGTCCCCAGCGCACCGCGTCGGTACGGCCCGAGGTGCGGCGCGCGCCGGTCGCCGTCGTCCAGCAGGCCGTGGCCACGGACGCGGACAGCCGTCCGCCGGTGTCACCCGTGGCAGCGGGCACACCCGCGGCCTTCGACTTCCAGCAGCCGCCGGCCGGTGACCCCTGGGCGGGCCCGCGCCAGGAGCGCGCGCCGCCCCAGCCCCCGTACAGCCCGCGGAACAGCCGCGCACCTCCCACCGCATCGAGCAGCTGACGCGTCTTCGGCGTCCGGCGGCCCGGTATCCGGCATGCCCTCGCACGGCATGGCCCGGTCCGGCGGCCCGTCCGGGCGCGCTCCGTCCCTGACGTCCTCTTCACCGACGTCCCTCGATGTCCGCGGAGCGCCGTACGGCGCCCGCGCGCTGCCCGTGGAGTACTCATGTCGTCTCGCGCCACGATCTGGCGAGCGCTGCTCGCGCTCGCCGTCGTCGCCGTATCGCTGTATGTGACCCTGACCACCTCGCCCCGCCTCGGACTCGATCTGCGCGGTGGCACCCGTATCGTCCTGGAGACCAAGGACTCCCCTACCGTGCGTGCCGACGCGGCGGCCACCGACCGGGCGCTGGAGGTGCTGCGGCAGCGGGTGGACGCGCTCGGGGTGGCCGAGCCGTCGCTCGCGCGCTCCGGTGAGCGCCGGATCGTCGTCGAACTGCCCGGGGTGCAGGACCCCCGCAAGGCGACCGAGGTCATCGGCCGTACCGCTCAGCTCACCTTCCATCCCGTGCAGGGCGCGACCGCGGGACCGGAGTCCGCTCCGGCGGCGGACGGCTCCCGGGTGCTGCCGGACCCCGACGCCCCGGGAGGGTTTCTGCGGCTCGCGCCGCCCGCGCTGACCGGCGAGGGCGTCAAGGACGCCGAGGCGGTGTTCGACGGACAGTCGGGCCGTGGCTGGAGCGTCGATCTGTCCTTCCGCGGCGGGGGCAAGGAGTGGGCGAAGATCACCGGGGCTGCCGCGTGCGCCGCGCCGGGCGATCCGGCCCGCCGGGTGGCGATCGTCCTGGACGACAAGGTCGTCTCCGCGCCCGGGATGGAGCAGTCCGTGGCCTGCGGGTCGGGTATCACGGGCGGATCGGCCCAGATCACCGGCAGCTTCAGCGCGTCCGAGGCCCGTGATCTCGCGGCCCTGGTCAAGGGCGGCGCGCTGCCGGTCCCGGTGACGGCCGTCGAGCAGAACGTGGTGGGCCCGACCCTCGGCTCCGACGCCATCCGGGCGAGCGCGCTGGCCGCCGTGATCGGGCTGTTCTGCACCGGTGTCTTCATCATCGTCGTGTACCGGCTGGTCGGACTGCTCGCCACTCTCGCGCTGCTGCTGTACGGACTGATCTCGTACGCCGCCGTCGTCGCGCTCCAGGCGACGCTGACCCTCCCCGGACTCGCGGGGTTCGTCCTCGCGATCGGTATCGCCGTCGACGCGAACGTCCTCGTCTTCGAACGCGCTCGGGAGGAGTACGCGCGCTCCTCCGCCGCCCGCGCCGATCTGCGCCGTCCGATGCGGATCGGGTTCAGCAAGGCGTGGAGCGCCGTCACCGACTCCCATGTGACGACCCTGCTGGCGGCGGGTCTGCTCTTCGTCTTCGCGACCGGGCCGGTCAAGGGTTTCGGGGTGACCCTCGCCATCGGTGTGCTGGCGTCGCTGATCTCGGCGATGGTCATCACCCGGCTCTTCGCCGACTGGGCGCTGCGGCTGAAGCCGGTGCGGCGGCGGCCCGCGCTCACCGGCATCACCCGGACCGGCCGGGTCCGGACCCTGCTGGAGCGCCGCCCGCCCCGGCTGATGAAGAACCGGCGGCGCTGGCTCGCGGTCTGCGGCGGGCTGCTGCTGGTCGCGCTCGCCGGGATCGGGGTGCGCGGTCTGGAGTTCGGCGTCGAGTTCACCGGCGGCCGGATGGTGCAGTACGCCGCCGAGCGGCCGGTGGACGCGGACACCGCGCGGGCCGCCGTCGCGGACGCCGGGTTCCCCCGGGCCGTGGTGCAGACGACGGGCGAGAGCGGTATCACCGTACGGACCGAGGAACTGTCCAACCAGGAGCAGGAGGAGATCCGGGGCTCGCTGGGGAAGGTCGCCGGGGAGGTGACCATCGAGCGGGACGAACTCATCGGGCCGAGCCTGGGCAGCGAGTTGCGCCAGCACGCGCTGATCGCGCTGGCGGTGGCGGTGGCCGCGCAGCTCCTCTATCTCACCGTGCGGTTCCGCTGGACCTTCGCCGCGGCGGCCGTCGCCGCGATGGTGCAGGACGTCCTGCTGGTGGTGGGGCTCTTCGCCTGGCTGGGCAAACCGGTCGACAGCGTCTTCCTGGCGGCGCTGCTGACCGTCATCGGCTACTCGGTCAACGACACGGTCGTCGTCCTGGACCGGCTGCGGGAACTGCGGCGCATGTCCCCGCGCGGCGCGTGGCCGGATCTCGCGGACAAGGCCGTCGCCCAGACCCTCCCGCGCACGATCAATACGGGGATGGGGGCGCTCTTCGTCCTGGTCTCGCTGGCCGTGCTCGGCGGGGAATCGCTGGCCGACTTCTCCGTCGCGCTGCTGGCGGGTGTGCTCATGGGCATCGCGTCGACGGTCTTCACCGCGATGCCCCTGGCCGTCGGCCTCCAGCTCCGCCGACCCGACCGTCCCCGCACCCGCCCGGCCCGGACGAACGCCCGCAACAGCTCGGGGGCGGTGGTCTGAGCCGGACCAGGCCGTAACCGGACCCGCGCCACGGACCCGCCACCTCGGGTTCGTGGCGCGTACCTCC